>JASHSO010000587.1 GCA_030038715.1 Streptosporangiaceae bacterium | reverse complement strand
TCTTCCCCTAGATCATGGTCAGTCTTCCGGCACCGGAGCCCCGATAACGGATTTGCTGCGATGTCACGGCCCGCCTTGTCGGTGTCTGAATAGTTAGGATACTGTCCTAACTAACTGGGGATAGCCCACGAGAGGCCGATACATGAGCGATCCCGCGATCGTGCTGGGGCTCGACTTCGGCGGCACGAAGATCGCGGCAGCAGTCTGCGACCTGCGCGGCAACAAGCTCGCCGCCACTGTCGTGGAGAGCCTGGCGCTGCGCGGCGCGCGAGCAAGCCTCGACCAAGGCATCCGGGCCGGGCGCGATGTGCTGGCCGCTGCGCCGCCCAACACCAGGCTCGCCGCGGTGGGCGTCTCGACGTTCGGCATCCCGCATCAGGACCGGGTCGAACTTGCCCCCGCCATCGACGGATGGGGCGCGCTGGAGCTCGGCCGCGAGCTCAGCGAGGCATTCCCCGCTGTCGACATCAGGGTGGCGAACGACGTCAAAGCGGCGGCGTTCGCCGAGGCACGATGGGGATCGCTGGCCGACAGCGACCCTGGCGTCTACCTGAACCTCGGCACTGGCCTCGCCACCGCGATCGTGATCGGCGGCCGCGTGCTGGCCGGCAGCCACGGTGCGGCCGGTGAGATCGGCTATAGCTTGCGCAGCCCAGCCGATGTCGGCCTTCCCGTCAGCGGCCGGACGCCGCTCGAGGACATGGTGAGCGGCCAGGCGCTGCAACGCAGGGCCAGCGCCACTGCCGAGGGACTCACCACAGCTGAGGTGTTCGCGGCCGACGGGCATGATGCCGGCCTCGCCGCGCTGGTGAACCAGTTCGTCGAGGAACTCGCCTTCCACGTCGTCAACCTGGCCATACTGATCGATCCGGCCCGGATCGCGGTGGGCGGCGGGATGGTCAGGTCCTGGGAGCGGATCGGGCCGCGCCTGACCGAGGCGCTCCGGCAGGGGGTTCCGTACCCGCCAGACCTGGTAGTCGCCAGCTTCCCGCACGAGGCACCGCTGCTGGGTGCGGTCGCGCTCGCCATCGACGCGGCTTTCGACGGCTTGCGCGGGCGGGCCGCGACAGCAACCGATCCGGCCGCCACGCCTGGCGAGCCGACCGGCACAGCAGGCGTCCGGCTCGGCACAGTCAACCAACAGGATAGAACTGGCTCAAACGGTCATTCTACTACGGAAGGTATCATGAGCACCCTCTCACAGCCTGGAAGCCTCCCAGCGGGTGACTCCCAGGGCACGTCACATCCCGCCTCAGGAAAAGCGCACTGAAGGGTTAGGCAGATATGAGAAGCCTGAAGTCACTCGGGGCTCTCGTCGGGGCAGCTGGACTGCTCGCGGGAATCGCTGCCTGCGGCAGCAGCTCGGCGCCGAGTTCAACGGCGGGGCCAAGCGGCACGCTGACCATATCCAATGAGAGCGGGGCGGACTGGACGTGCCAGTTCAACCCGTTCAACGAGAACGTCAACTTCCTCGCCCTCGGCACGGTGTACGAGCCGCTCGTGTTCATCAATATCTTGCAGAGCGGCAAGGCCTCGCCGTGGCTAGCCAAGTCCTGGACCTGGAGTGACGGCAACCGGGTAGTGACGTTCACCATGCGCAGCGGTGTCAAGTGGCAGGACGGCGCACCGCTGACCGCGGCCGACGTCGTGTACACCTACAACCTGCTGAAGAAGTACCCGGCTCTCGACCTCAACTCGGACTGGTCGTTCCTGAAGAGCGTCGTGCAGAAGGGTTCTGACCAGGTCGTGATGACGTTCGACGGAATCGGCACCACCGACTTCTACCTCGCCGCCTACGACACGCCGATCGTACCCGAGCACATCTGGGCCAAGATCAGCAACCCGGTCACCTACGCGGACAGCCACCCGGTCGGCAGCGGCGCTTACACGGTGAGCACCTGCACTCCGGAGAACATCAAGTACGTAGCCAACAAGCACTACTACATCCCCGGCGAACCTAAGATCGAGACCGTCGACTACCCCGCGTTCCTGTCCAACAACACCGCCAACCAGTGGCTCGCGGACGGGCAGGCGCAGTGGGGCGAGCAGTTCATCCCGAGCATCAAGAGCTTCTATTCAAGCAAGAGTCCGGACAACAAGTACTGGTTCCCGCCGACGCTGAACAACGACCTGTTCATCAACCTCACCGATCCGCTGCTGAACAACGTCGCCGTGCGGCAGGCAATGTCGTACGCGATCGACAGGGCCAAGGTGTCGCAAATCGGCGAGTACGGCTATGAGCCTCCGGCCAACCAGAACGGGATCGCAACGCCGACCTTCTCCAGTTGGCTGGATACCAGCCTGGCGGCCAAGTACGACTACAGCTACGACCCGGCCAGGGCCGTGCAGATACTACAGAAGGCCGGTTTCACCAGAGGCTCGGACGGGATCTTCCAGACCAAGTCCGGCACGCCGCTGAACTTCACAGTGATCAACATCGGTGACTTCTCCGATTTCGTCGCCGACATGTCGATCGTCTCGCAGGAGTTCAAGGCAGTCGGCATCGGCCTGAGTGTCGACAACCTGTCCAGCACCGCGTTCGATGCGGATCTGTTCGACGGCAAGTACCAGCTCGCCTACTACTACGAGACCGGTGGGCCGACGCCGTACTACGAGTTCCGCCAGTGGCTGGACTCCGCGAACTCGGCGCCGATCGGCAAGCCCGCCTCGTACAACTGGGAGCGGTACAGCAACCCGGCCACGGACGCACTGCTGAACGACTACGCCAATTCGACGAGCGCCACTCAGCAGCACGCGATCATGGACAAGTTGCAGCAGGTCATGCTCAGCGACGTACCGGTGATCCCGATCGTCGAGGACGTGATCTGGTACGAGTACAACACCGGCGCGTTCAGCGGCTGGCCCACGCCGAGCAATCCGTACGCGCAGCCAGGCCCGGCGCAGAACCCGGACTGGGGCTGGGTGCTGCTGCACCTGAAGCCGAAGAGCTGACCACGGCCCCGGGGTGACCAGGGCGGAGCGATGATGAGCACGAGGACAAGGAGGCGGGCATGAGACACGCACTCCGCCGGCTCGGCTTCTTCCTGGTCACCCTGTGGGGATGCCTGACACTGAACTTCGTGCTGCCGCGGCTCATGCCAGGCAGCCCGATCATCGACATGATGGCCAAGTACCACGGCCGCGTTTCCCCCAAGGCGCTGGCGGCCATCGAGGTAGCCTTCGGCGTCGATACGCACACCAACCTGGTCGTGCAGTACTTCCAGTACCTGGGTAACACCTTTACCGGCAACTTCGGCATGTCGCTCACCCAGACCGAGCCGGTCAGCCAGGTGATCTCCGGCGCAATCTGGTGGACGATCGGCCTGATCGGCGTCACCACCGTGCTCGGATTCATCCTCGGGACGTTGATCGGCATCATCGGCGCCTGGCGCCGGGGCGGCTTTCTGGACGGCCTGCTGCCGCCGGTGTTCGTGATCGCCACATCGATCCCGTTCTTCTGGGTCGGCATGCTGCTGATCCTGTTCGTCAGCAGGTTCTTCCCCACGTTCCCCACGAGCGGGGCCTATTCCTACAGCGCAACTCCGTCCCTGAGCTGGCCGTTCATCGTGGACGTGCTGCAACATGCGCTGCTGCCCGCCCTAGCGATCTTGGTCACCACTATCGGCGGCTGGATCCTGACCATGCGCAACACCATGGTGACCGTGCTGGCCGAGGACTACGTCCGGATGGCGCGGGCCAAGGGACTCCCCGGCTGGCGGATCATGTTCGACTACGCCGCGCGCAACGCCATGCTGCCCAACCTGTCCGGCTTCGCGATGTCCCTCGGGTTCGTGCTGTCCGGCGCGATCGCGGTCGAGTACCTCTTCTCTTATCAAGGCGTCGGCTACTACCTGCTGCTCGCGGTGGTGAACCAGGACTACGCGCTGATGCAGGCGCTGTTCTTGCTCATCACCGTCGCGGTATTGGTCGCGATCCTGGCCGCCGACATCCTCACCGCCATCCTCGACCCGCGCACCAGGACGGCGGGCTAGCCATGGCCACCATGCAGATCGACGCCATGGCGCCGGCTGCGGCAGCCAGCGAGCGGGCGGCCGGCCGGCTGTGGCGGGCAATCAGGTCCAACAAGAAGGCGATGACCGGTGCCGTCATCCTGCTCGTCTTCGCGATCTGGGCGATCTTCCCCGGCCAGATAGCGCACGACAACCCGCAGGCCTTCGCCTACGGCCGCAGTCTGGGCCCGTCGGCGGCACACCTGCTCGGCACGAACGCGCTCGGCCAGGACCTGTTCGCGCAGCTCATCTGGGGCGCCCGGGAGACGCTGACCATCGCGCTGGTTTCCGGCGTGCTGTCCACGCTGCTGTCGATGATCATGGGCATCGCCGCGGCCTACCTTGGCGGCTGGTGGGACAACTCCCTCAACCTGATCACCGACATCCTGCTGGTCATCCCGACCTTCCCGCTGCTGATCGTGATCATCGCGTACTACCCGCACAGCGGCTTGATTCCGATGATCGCCGTGCTGGTGATCACCGGCTACTCCTACGGCGCGCGCCAGTTGCGCGCAGAGGCGCTGTCGATGCGCAGCCGGGACTTCCTTGAGGCGGCGCGGGTGCGGGGCGAGCGCAGCATCTACATCATCTTCGTCGAGATCATCCCGTCGATGACCTCGCTGATCGTCGCCGTGTTCCTCGGCACAGCCGTCTACAACGTGATCGCGGCCGCAACGCTGCAGTGGATCGGGTTCGGCGACCCTAACTCGGTGAGCTGGGGCACGATGCTGTACTGGGCGCAGAACGGCGAGGCACTGTCCACCGGCCAGTACCTGTGGGCGATCGCGCCCGGAGTCTGCATAGGCCTGCTCGGCGCCGCGTTCGCCCTCGTCCAGTACGCCTTCGACGAGATCGGCAGCCCGGCTCTGCAACGGGTGAGACTGAGCCGCCGGCGCTACGTAGCCCCGTGGAGGATCCGTGCTGAGCGCGCCCGCTGAGTCCGGCCGCGCGCTGCCGGACCGCAGAAGCTGGGACGGCCTCGTTCCGGTTCTTCAAGTCACTAACCTCAGCGTCACCTACGGCACCCGGCGCGGCGACGTCTGCGCGGTCGACGACGTGAGCTTCGACCTGCAGCGGGGCGAGTTCCTCGGCATCGTCGGCGAGTCCGGCTGCGGCAAGTCCACCCTGCTGTTCGCGATCGCGCAACTGCTCGCGCCGCCCGCCAGGATCACCGGCGGCAGCGTGGCGTTCAAGGGCGCCGACCTGACCGCGCTAACCGAGCGGCAGCTCGCGCCGATCCGGTGGCGAGAGCTGTCGGTCGTCATGCAGAGCGCGATGAACGCCCTCAATCCGGTCAAGTCGATCGGCGGCCAGTTCGCGGACGCCATGCGTGCGCACGGGGTCATCT
>JASHSO010000058.1 GCA_030038715.1 Streptosporangiaceae bacterium | reverse complement strand
TGCGGCGGGCAAGCCGGTCAGCGACATCTTCATCGACGACGGCGAGCAGGAGTTCCGGCGGCTCGAGCGGCAGGCGGTGGCAGCTGCGCTCGGCGACGGCACGCGGGCCGGGGCCGGGGTCGTCAGCCTCGGCGGTGGCGCTGTGCTGGACCCCGGCACCAGGCAACAGCTAGCCGGCCAGCGGGTGGCCTACCTGGAGACCGCGTTTCCGGAACTGGCCAAGCGGGTCGGACTGGACCGGGCCAGGCCGCTGCTGATCGGGACGAACCCGCGCGCTCAGCTCAGGGCGCTGCTCGACCAGCGGCTGCCCGTCTACGAGGAGCTGGCCTGGATGACCGTGCGAACCGACGGCCGAGAGCCCGCGGACCTCGCCGACGAGCTTGCCGAGGCCGTGCACGACGCGTTGTCCGGGCAGTAACGACGTGCCCGCATCCAAGATCCCGGTCGGTGGCGAGCGGCCTTACGAGGTGGTGGTGGGCACCGGCGTACTCGCGGAGCTGCCGCCGATGATCGGCCCCGGCGCGCAGCACGTGGCCGTCATCCACGCGGCTGGCCTGGCCGCCGTCGCCGAGCCGGTCTGCAGGGTCCTCGCCGGGGCTGGCTACGCCGTGCACGCCGAGCCCGTGCCGGACGGCGAGGCGGCGAAAGATGTCAGCGTTGCCGCCACCCTGTGGTCGGCCCTGGCGGCCGCGGGGGTTGGCCGTACCGACGCGGTCGTCGGCGTCGGCGGGGGAGCGGTCACCGACCTGGCCGGGTTCGTCGCGGCCACCTGGCTGCGCGGTGTGCGGGTCGTGCTGGTGCCGACCACGCTGCTGGCGATGACGGACGCTGCTGTCGGCGGCAAGACCGCGATCAACACCCCGGACGGCAAGAACTTGGTCGGCGCGTTCCATCCGCCAGCCGGCGTGGTCGCAGACATCGCGGTGCTTGCCAGCCTGCCACAGCCCGAATACGCCAGCGGGCTGGCCGAGGTGATCAAGGCCGGGTTCATCGCCGACCCGGTGATCCTGGATCTAGTCGAATCCGACCCGGCCGCTGCGGCAAAGCCGGGCGGGCCGCACGAGCGCGAGCTGATCGAGCGCGCTGTCGCCATGAAGGCGGCCGTGGTCTCGGCAGACCTGCGCGAGACGGGGCAGCGGGAGACGCTGAACTACGGGCACACGCTCGGGCACGCGATCGAGCGGGTCGAGCGGTACTCCATGCGACATGGCGAGGCGGTGTCTATCGGCATGTGCTTCGCCGCAGCCGTGGGCATGCTGGCGGGGCGCCTGGACACCGCGACGGCGCGGCGGCACTGGTCGGTGCTGTCCGCGGTCGGACTGCCGGTGCGCTTCCGCGGGGGCGCCTGGCCGGAGTTGCGGTCGGCGATGACGGTGGACAAGAAGACGCGCGCCTCGAAGCTGCGGATGGTCGTGCTCGACGGGCTGGCCCGGCCGTCGATCCTGGCCGACCCGGCCGAAGAACTGCTGGAGCTGGCGTACTGCGAGGTGAGCTGAGCCCGTGACCACGGTCCTGATTCTGAACGGCCCGAACCTGGGCAGGCTCGGCTCGCGGGAGCCGGAGATCTACGGCACGGCGACCCTCGACGACATCGCGGCGGCCTGCACCGCGCTCGGTGCCGAGCTGGGGCTCAAGGTCGACCTGCGGCAGACCGACGACGAGGCGGAGCTGATCGGCTGGGTGCACGAGGCAGCCGAGCTGCGGCTGCCGATCATCATCAACCCAGGCGCATTCACCCATTACTCCTACGCGCTGCGGGACGCACTCGCCATGCGCACCGCGCCGGTCGTCGAAGTGCACATGTCAAACCCGGCGGCGCGGGAGCCGTTCCGGCACCTGTCGGTGGTGGCGCCGGTCGCTGACGGCACAGTGACGGGATTCGGCGTGCATTCGTTCGGGCTGGCGTTGCGTGCGATAGCTGAGCTGCTGCAGTTACGCTTCGGTAGATAGGGAACGTGGTCGGCCCGGCTAGCTGCCCGCCGCCCGGCCGCGGCAGCGACGCGAGAAGGTTGTCTGCATGCGCATCGGGATGGCTCTGAACTATGCGGGCGGCTTCAAGGAGACCGCCGCCGAACTTGCCGACTTCGAGAAGGCCGGGCTCGACATCGTCTTCGTGCCGGAGGCTTACAGCTACGACGCGGTGAGTCAGCTCGGCTACCTAGCGGCCGTCACCGAGCGCGTCCAGTTGGCTTCGGGCATCCTGCAGTTGTACACGCGTACCCCGACGCTGACCGCGATGACAGCCGCCGGCCTCGATTACGTTTCTGACGGTAGGTTCGTGCTCGGCATCGGGGCCTCCGGGCCGCAGGTGATCGAGGGCTGGCACGGCGTGCCGTACGACGCGCCGGTGGGCCGGACCCGCGAGACCATCGAGATCTGCCGCGCGGTCTGGCGGCGTGAGCGGCTCGAGTACGCCGGCAGGCACTACCAGATTCCGCTTCCGGCAGATCAGGGCACCGGACTGGGCAAGCCGCTCAAGCTGATCAACCACCCGGTGCGAGACCGGATCCCGGTCATCCTGGCCGCGCTCGGCCCGAAGAACGTCGAACTGGCCGCCGAACTCGCCGAGGGCTGGGAGCCCGTCTTCTACTACCCGGAGAAGGCCGCGGACGTGTGGGGAACCTCGCTAACAGCTGGCGCGGCGAGGCGCGACCCTGCGCTCGGCCCGCTGGACGTGATCGCCCAGGCCTCGCTGGCCATCGGCGAGGACGTCCAGAGCCTGATCGACCTGATCCGGCCGTTCCAGGCGCTGTACATCGGCGGTATGGGCGCCCGCAACAAGAACTTCTACAACAACCTGGTCGTCAGGTACGGCTATGCCCGCGAGGCAGCCGCCATCCAGGACGCCTACCTGGCCGGTCGCAAGGACGAGGCGGCAGCCATGATCCCGCGGGAACTGCTGGAGAGCGTCTCGCTGATCGGGCCCAAGTCATTCGTGGCCGACCGCATCGCCGCGATGCGTGAGTCGGGCGTCACCACGCTCAACGTTGCGCCGCTCGGCACCACCCATGCCGACCGGGTGTCGCTGATCGAGCAGGTCCGCGACCTAGCAAGCTGACCTGGACCCGTGCCGGTCCGGGCGACTCGGGCGGCTCCGGCGTCCCGGGCGGACCCTCTTCCGGCCTCGGCTTGTTTTGCCGGCCGTGCTACGGGCAGGCAAATCCTGACCGAGCGAGAGGAGAGTGATGCGCGCCAGCCGGCGGTCCCGGGACGACGGTCCGGAGGTGCTCGTCATCGGCGGAGGCTTCGCGGGCCTTTCTGCCGTCCATGTGCTGGCCCGCAGCCGGGCCAGGGTGACGGTGCTGGACAGGAATGTCTACAGCACGTTCCAGCCGCTGCTGTACCAGGTGGCCACCGCCGGCCTGACGTCCGCCGACGTGGCGTACCCGCTGTGGATGGTGACGGGAAGGACCGGGGCAAGATACCGCAAAGGGGAACTCGCCGACCTCGACCTTGACCGCCGGGTGGCGGTGCTGGCCGAGGGCGCCGAACTGAGCTACGACTACCTGATCATCGCGACTGGAGTCGGCGCTGCCTTCTTCGGCGTCGCGGGCGCTGCCGAGCACACTATGAGCCTGTACACCCGGCGTGACGCCGTAGCACTGCGGAACAGGCTGCTCTATGAGTTCGAGCGCCGCAACGAAGGGCTGGCCGGCCCCGGGTTCGACGTGACCGTGGCTGGCGGCGGCGCCACCGGCGTCGAGCTGGCCGGCACGCTGGCCGAGCTTCGCAACATCGCGCTGCCCGCCGCATTTCCCGACCTCGATCGCGCCCAGATGCGGGTGCGCCTGGTCGAGATGGGCCCGACGCTACTGCCGCCGTATCGCGAGCGGCAACGCCGCTACACCAGGCAACAGCTCGCGGACCGGGGCGTCGAGGTGCTGCTCAACACCGCAATCAAGGAAGTGTCGGCGGACTCGGTGCTGCTGTCGGACGGCAGCAGGCTGGCTAGCGATGTCACAGTCTGGGCGGCCGGGGTGGCCGCACCCGACGCGGCCTGGGATGCCGGGCTGGCGCGGGGCCGAGGCGGCCGCATAGACGTGGGACCTGACCTGCGAGTGCTCGGTCAGCAGCGGGTCTTCGCCGCGGGCGACGTCGCACTGAACGAGGAGCACCCGGTGCCGCAGCTGGCGCAGCCGGCGATCCAGCAGGGCAGACACGCGGCTGAGCAGGTGCTGCGGCTGATCGACGGGCAGCCGACTGTGCCGTTCTCCTACCACGACAAGGGCATCATGGCCACGATCGGGCATCGCTCGGCCGTCGTCGAGCTGCCGAGCGGTATCAGGCTGCGCGGCACCCTCGCCTGGCTGGCCTGGCTCGCGCTGCACTTGATCACCCTGCTCGGCAACAGGAACAGGCTGGTCGCACTCGTCAACCTGGGCTGGCGCTACCTCACCTGGAGCCGTGGCGGCGGCATGATCGTCGGTGACGACGTGCCGGACGAAGAGTGAGTTGGTTCCGGCTTACGTGGTCGCGGCCGTTCGGCGGGCCCGCTGGTCACTAGAGTTCGGGTATGCCCGACATCCACGCCGCCCGCCGTGCCCGGGCCCGGCGCAAGTTTCCGCTCGGCACTGACGCTGCGCTGATCACTAGCCCGGCAAATGTGCGCTACCTGTCCGGCTTGACTAGCTCCAACGCCGCAATACTGCTGCCGGTCACCGGGGACGGCGTGCTGGCGACCGACTCGCGCTACACAGGAGCCGCGCAGCGTGACAGCCCGGACCTCGAGTTGCTGGTCGAGCGGGAAGTCGAGCCCGCCCTGGCTATGCTCGCCGCCCGGCGCGGCTGGCGGACGCTGGCGTTCGAGGCACACCAGATGACCGTCGAGCGGCACGGCGAGCTCTCCTCGCTGGACGAAAGCCTCGCCCTGGTGCCGCTTGGGCGGGTGGTCGAGGAGCTCAGGATGATCAAGGACTCGGCCGAGCTTGCGCTGCTAGCGGAGGCGTGCGCAGTCACATGTGCAGCAGTGGCCGACGTCCTCCCGCAGATCGTCACCGGCCGTACCGAGCGAGGGCTTGCGGTCCTGCTGGAGCGGTCGATGATCGATCATGGCGCGGAGAGCGTGGCCTTCGACACGATCGTCGCCAGCGGGCCCAACGGCGCTGTCCCGCATCACTCGCCCACTCAGCGCGCCTTCCAAGCCGGCGACCTGATCACAATCGACTGCGGTGCTCGCTGCGGTGGCTATCACGCCGACATGACAAGAACCGTGGCCCTGGGCCAGCCGGCGGCCTGGCAACGGGAGGTGTATGAGCTCGTGGCCGCCGCTCAGCTAGCCGGCATCGACGCGGCCCTGCCCGGCGCTGACGTCGTACACGTCGACTCCGTGGCCAGGAACATAATCGCCGCGGCCGGTCACGGCGAGCACTTCCAGCATGGTCTTGGGCACGGTGTGGGACTGGAGGTGCACGAGGCACCGATGATCGGGTACGGCCGCACGGGTACACTGCACGACAGGGTTCCCGTCACCGTCGAGCCAGGGGTCTACCTGCCAGGCAGGGGCGGCGTCAGGATTGAGGACACCCTGGTAGTCCGGGCCGGACCCGCAGGCACGGCGGTACCGGCGCAGATACTCACCACGACCACCAAGGAACTGCTGGTGCTCTGACGGGCCCGGCAGTCCGGAAGCATGCAGGAGACAGACAGCCGTGGCCACCACGAACGACCTGAAGAACGGCATGACGCTGAGCATCGACGGCCAGCTCTGGAACGTGGTGGACTTCCAGCACGTCAAGCCCGGCAAGGGCGGTGCCTTTGTCCGTACCAAGCTGAAGAACGTGCTGTCCGGCAAGGTGGTGGACAAGACCTTCAACGCCGGAGTCCGAGTCGAGGTAGCCAGCGTCGACAAACGCGAGATGCAGTACCTGTACCGCGAGGGCGACGACTTCGTCTTCATGGACACCCAGGACTACGATCAGCCGCGCATCCCGGCCGAGATCGTCGGCGGGGCGGCGGACTACTTGCTGGAAGAGCAGCTTGCGGTCATCGCGTTCAACGACGGCGTGCCGCTGTACGTGGAGCTTCCGGCGTCTGTGGAGCTTGCTGTCAGCCACACCGACCCCGGCCTGCAAGGCGACAGGTCTACCGGCGGCACCAAGCCGGCCACGCTGGAGACCGGCGCGCAGATCCAGGTGCCGCTGTTCATCACCACTGGCGAGAAGATCCGGGTCGACACTCGCTCGGGCGAGTACCTCGGCCGGGCCTGAGCCAACCTCGGGCCAGCGGACCGCGTCATGGCAGCGCGCAGCAAGGCACGCAAGCGGGCACTCGACATCCTGTTTGAGGCCGAAATCAGGGGCGAGCCGGTGCTGGAGCTGCTCGCCGCGCGGGAGGAGCAGGCCGCTCCGCCGGTGCCGGGCTATGCCGCGGAACTAGTCAGCGGGGTGCACGAGCACGCCGGCCAGATCGACGCACTGCTCGCAGCGCACGCGCGCGGATGGGCGCTCGACCGGATGCCGGCGGTGGACAGGAA
>JASHSO010000586.1 GCA_030038715.1 Streptosporangiaceae bacterium | reverse complement strand
GATGCGGGCCGCGGCCAAGCGCGCCGCACGGATCTCCCCGCCGTGGTGGGTGGCCGAGATAGTCGCGCATGACCTGCGCTCCCCGGGAGTGGCGGTACTCACCCTTCAGCCGGGCCAGCTACTGCCCTATCAGCCGGGCCAGTATGTGCCGGTCCAGGTCACCAGGTGGCCGCGGGTGTGGCGGCCGTACTCGATCGCGAGCGCACCGCGGCCGACCGGCCTGATCGACCTGCACGTGCGGGCGGTGCCCGGCGGGCTGGTCAGCAACACGCTGGTGTACCACTCCAGCGTTGGAGACAGCGTGCTGCTCGGCGGCGCCGCAGGCGGCATGACACTGGCCGACGGTGACCGGGACTTGCTGTGCGTAGCGGGCGGCACCGGGCTGGCGCCGATCAAGGCACTGATCGAGCAGTCGCTGGCCGCGCGCATGCACGGAGCGTCGAGGAAGATCACGCTCTTCCTGGGGGCGCGACAGCACTTCGACCTGTACGACCTCGAGGATCTGCAGCTGCTGGAATCGGCCTGCCCCGCGCTGCGCGTCGTGCCAGTGCTATCCGAAGAGCCTGGCTACGCCGGCCTGACCGGACTGCTGCCCGACGTGGTGCGCGGGCATGGCCTGTTCGAGAACGTCGAGGCCTACGTCTGCGGCCCCGCGGGCATGGTCAGCCGGGCTGCGGCACTGCTGACCGACTACATGCCATCAGCCAGGATCCACTACGACCCGTTTAGCTGACCGGACCTGGCCAACGGTCGCAACTCCGCCGACGCCGCTCAGTCCTGCAGGTACGTGCCGAAGAAAGCGAAGATCCGCTGCCAGGAGTCGGCGGCATCCTCAGGCTGGTAGCTCATCCGGCCGGCCTTCGCCAGGAGAGCCGCCGGGCCGGTCGACTTAGTCATGAACCGGTGTCCAGACCCCGGATAGATCTTCACGTCGTGCGGCACTTCCAGCACCGCCAGTGCTCGCTGCAGCCGCTCCGGGTGCTGCGTGCCCATCGGGTCGCGCCCGCCGAAGCTGCCTACCACCGGGCAGGCGCCGGCCAGCGCGGCCTCGGCGTCCCGCGGCACCTCACCATAGTTCACTGACACCACCGCGAACCCCTGCCGCGGCGCGCACAGCAGCGCAAAGCCGCCGCCCATGCAGAACCCGATCACGCCGGTCTTGCCCGTGCAGTCAGGCCGGTCAGCCAGGAATGCCCGAGCTGCGTCGAGGGCGACGAAGGCCGGGCCGCTGCCCGCCCGCACCTGCGCGATCGCGCTGCGCACACAGCGGGTCCACGGCTTCCCGTCGAATAGGTCGGGCGCGAGCGCGAGATACCCGCGGGCGGCGAACTCGTCCGCCTTGCGGCGGATGTCGTCGTTCAGGCCGAAAGCCTCGTGGATCACAAGAACACCGGGCCACGGGCCCGGCGTCGCCGCTGGCTCGGCGAGGTATCCAAGGCCGGTGCCGCCGGCGACCGGGTAGTTGATGTCGGGCATGCGACAAACAATGTCACATCCCGACCATTGGCACAGACATCGAGCGGCATTATCACGGCGCGCTTGCAAGCACCCTGCGCTCCCGCTCGCCGACCTCCACGTGAACACCACGCCATCGACAGCAAGCCGGCAGCCGAGTCGGCTCAGCTTCGGTTGACGGGCCGGACCGGCCACGAGCACGAGGGGGCATCATGGGTGTCATCAGCACGCCGACTGTCGGCCAGCTACGCGAGCAAGTCCGAGCCGCAGTTATCACCAGCGCAGATCCGGGCTACGACGAGGCGCGCGCTGTACACAACGGCATGTCCGACAAGCGCCCGAAGGTCATCATCCGGGCGGAGCAAGTTGCGGACGTGATCGCTGGGGTGAACTTCGCCCGCGAGGCCGGGCTCGAGCTGGCGGTTCGCGGCGGCGGCCACAGCGCCCCGGGATTCGGCACCAGCGATGGCGGCGTCGTGATTGACCTGTCTTTGATGCGGACAGTGCACGTGGCTCCGGCCACGGCAACCGCTCGCGTCGGCGGTGGTGCAACCTGGGGAGATTTCAATTACGCCACGCATGCGTACGGCCTTGCGACGACCGGGGGCATCATCTCCACCACCGGTATCGGCGGCCTGACTCTGGGCGGCGGCATCGGGTACCTCGCCCGCCGACACGGTCTGTCAATCGACAACCTGCTGTCGGCCGAGGTGGTCACCGCCGACGGCGAGGTCTGCACGGCGAGCAGCGACGAGCATCCGGACCTCTTCTGGGGACTGCGTGGCGGCGGCGGCAACTTCGGCGTCGTCACGTCTTTCGAGTTCGCCCTGCATCCGGTCGACCAGATCTATGCCGGGATTTTCCTCTACGAACTGGAGTCGGCGTCGGACTTGCTGCGGTTCTTCAGGCAGTTCATCCCCGATGCCCCGCTGGACTACGGGGCCTTCCCGGCTTTCCAGATCGCACCGCCATTGCCGTTCATTCCGGCTGACCGCGTCGGTGCTACGTTCTGCGCCGCCATCGTGCACTGGGCTGGGCCAGTCGGGG
>JASHSO010000585.1 GCA_030038715.1 Streptosporangiaceae bacterium | reverse complement strand
GATCCACCGGGACAGCGGCGAGGGATCCGCGCGCCGAGGGACTTAGCCTTCGCGATAGCCGCGGCCAGCGTCAATCCCGGTCAGCGCCGCGAGAACATATTCGCCGAGGGACGCCAGGTCGTAGCCGCCCTCCTGGACGACAACGACCGGCCCGAGCTGGCCGATCAGCTCACCAGCGGCTCGGTAGCCCTCCGCGGTCACGAGCAGCGGGCTCTCTGGATCGGTTGCGGCGGCATCGACACCGAGCGACAGGACAATCGCGTCGGCTCGATGCGCCCGCACCTCGGCACACAGTTCGCTAACTGCCGCCAGCCAGGGTGCGTCGCTGCTGCCGGGCGCCAATGGCAGGTTGCGGTTGGCGCCTTGGCCCGCACCCATGCCGCGCTCGTCGGCGAAGCCCATGTAGTGCGGGAACCAGCCGGCGCCGGGGTCGACGTGCACGCTGCCGTAAAAGACGTCGGCACGTCCATAGAAGATCGCCTGGGTGCCGTTGCCGTGATGAGCGTCGATGTCGACGACCGCAACGCGGGCGGCGCCTGCCTGGCGGAGTGCCTGGGCGGCGATCGCCGCGTTGTTGAGGTAACACGAGCCGCCGTAGCTTGCCGGACCCGCGTGGTGACCGGGCGGGCGGCAGAGCGCGTAGACGGCTCGCTGGCCTGCCGCGACCAGCCTGGCCGCCGTGCTCGCGCTGTCAGCCGCAGCGCACACGGCCTCCCAGCTTCCCGGGCCAACCAGGGTCATGGTGTCGTAGCAAAACATCCCGACGCGGCCGTGCGTGGCTGCGGGCGGACGCACTGGTAGGCCAGCCAGCATTGCCGAGGTCGGAAATACGTAGGGAACGACCCTGTCCCGGCCGTAGTCAGACAGGTACCCGCCGGCCTGCCAGTCCGACCAGATCGTGGCCAGGTGCCGCACCAGCTCGGGCCGGTGCACGGCGAGCAGTGCCGCCTCGTCGTGCGCGTCCGGCGCCAGGATTGGTGCGCCCGCCGACTGGAGCGATCGGAGTATGACACTGGCTCGCTCGGGCACCTCGGTGCTTGGTTCGCGCCCGCCGAGCCACACTTCGCCGGCAGGTTCGTGGCGCAGGCAGTCCGCGCTCCAGACCACGGGAATCCGCAGGCAACCCTCATCGGTCATCACAGGAGCCTTCCGTGGGATGCTCGCGGGGTGGCGCTAGCGCACCAGAAGAGCCGTGCCCGCGACCTCGGAATCAGGGTCGGAGTGCTGCCCGCAGGCCCGACCGCGTCGATTGCCGATGTCTGCGCGGTGGGCGTTGGCCACGCGACGGTGTGGCGGGACGAGCCGGAGCCGCCGGACGGTCGGGGCATCGCGCGGACCGGAGTGACAGTGATCGATCCGGGCGGCAACCTGTTCCGCAGCCCTGTCCCGGCTGGGGGCGCAGTGCTCAACGGGGCTGGTGAATGCACCGGTTTCCTGGGGATTGCGGAGTGGGGACTGGCCGAGACGCCCGTGTTCCTCACCTCCACTATGCAGGTGGGCCGGGTGTACGACGCCGCGTGTGAGCTGCTCATGGCCGAGGACTCCGGGATCGGCACCGAGGACGTGATCATCCCAGTAGTGGCCGAATGCGACGACAGCTTCCTCTCCGACGCCCGGCGGATGCAGGTCACCGCCGATGACGTCGCGACCGCGCTCGCAGCAGCACGGGCCGCCGCCGTGGCACAGGAGCGGCTGCCGCCGGCCGAGGGCGCGGTCGGCGCCGGAACCGGGATGACGTGCCTCGGTTTCAAGGGAGGCATCGGAACCTCCTCGCGGGTGGTGCCGTCTGGCCACACTGTAGGCACGCTCGTGCTGTCGAACTTCGGTGACCGCGACAGGCTTACCGTCGACGGGGTTCCGGTCGGCAGGCTGCTCGGCCACCCTGAAACGGTCGTCCGGCCGCCCGCGGGCTCTTGCATCACCGTCATCGTCACCGATGCACCCCTCGACTCGGCAGCCTGCGTTCGGCTTGCCAGGCGGGCCGGGCTGGGCCTGGCCAGGACTGGGTCGACCGGACATCATGGCAGCGGCGAGATCTTCCTCGCCCTCGCGACCGGGCTGCGCACCCGCAGCGGCGAGGCGCCGGCCGCAGCGGCGATCTCGGGCCGCGCACTCGACCCTTTCTTCGACGCCGTCGTGGAGGCAACCGAGGAGGCCGTGCTCAACAGCATGCTCGCCGCGGACGCCGTTACCGGCCGTGATGGTCATTGCTCGCCCGCCCTGCCCGCCGAGCACGTGCGCGAGTTGCTCATCGCGGCAGGCCGGATCCGGGCCGGCTGAGAAGGGCTTCGCACCGGACCAGGCCACGGCATTTCCGCGATCCGCCGCGCCCAGAAATCCTGGGGAAGACTTAGCCGTCGCATGTGACGGAAGGTCTTCGCCAGGATTGTCGCGGTTCCTCGGCAGAGGCAAAATGCCGGGATTGATGTGACTCGGTCGAGACGACTGGCAAGTCCACGAAGCGGATCGGCTAGCCCGAGGTCGGCGGAGCGACGTAGAACGGGCAGAAGTACACGGCGACCGGCAGTACCGGGCGCTGGGTCGCCGCCCGCTGGGAGAAGTTGAGGCAGTGCCGGGCTACCCAGACCAGCCTCGGGTCGGTGGTGGTCGGCGACTGCAGGAACGTGGCGACGTATCCCCTCCCGATCAGGTGCTGGAGCCCGGCCAGCGTCGGCTCGGGAATCGTGCCGGTGAAGCCGCCGATCGGCAGCACTTCACGGCCGCTGGCGTAGATGAACGGCGCCGCGAGCGCCGCCGTCTGAGTCGCCATCAGGTACGGTAGCCGTGCGTTAGCCCGCTCCAGCGTGACGAGGGCGCGCCTAATGGCAAAGCCGGCGGACTGGAGCTTCGCGATGGCCACAGTCTGTTCGGCCGGCTCGAACGGGGTCTGGAACGGGCCAAAGCCACTAGTCACGACCGCCGTCGCCGCGGCCGCCGGCCCGATCAGCACAGCTACCCCGGCCAGCAGAGCGCATGTCGCGGCCGGTACGACGGCCGCCCGCCGCTGCCATGCTGCGGCAGCCAGGCAGCACACCGCCGCGGCGATGCCGAGGACGAGGACGGCAGGCCGCAGCCAGCCCGGCAGGCCGGTCCCGCTGGCGGGCAGCAGCCAGTCTCCGTAGGCCGCGGTCGCCAGCAGCGCTGCGGCGAGGGCGAGCCAGGACAACGCATGGTGGCGGTACCGCCATGCCAGCACGAGCCCGGCGCCGAGCAGGCCGCCGATGGCGGGCGACAGCGAGGCTGTGTAGTAGGTGTTGATCGTCGTGGTCGCCGAGAACGCTGCGAACAGGGTTGCCAGCCACGTCCCCCACAGCAGCAGCGCGGCGCGCACTGGATCTGTTCTCGGCTCGCGACGCCGCGCGACGAGGCCGGCGACCAGCGCGATTGCGGCAGCCGCCAGGAGCCAGCCGGTGTCGCGGCCGATTTCGCCGGTCAACAGCCGGTGCCAGGACGGCGGCGGTGAGATCGCGAGACCGAGCTTGATGGTGCGGTTCACGAGCTGGTCTGGCGAGGCCTGGTCCAGTCTGCCGAACCCGTTGTAGACGAACACTTGCTGGAACGCCGAGTTGTCGGTGCTGCCGTCGATGTACGGCCTGGATCCGGCTGGCCAGATCGTCACCAGTGTCATCCAGCTCAGCGAGACCGCAGTGGCGATCAGCACCATCGCGGTGCAGCGCCGCAGCCTCGCCAGCCAGCCGCCCGGCGCTGCGGCCAGGTAGCAGATCACCAGGGCGGGCAGCACCAGCCACGCTTCGAGCATCTTGGCCTGGAACGCCAGCCCGATCCACAGCCCGGCGAGCAGCACCGGCCGCCGCCTGCCCGTGCTGATGGCGGACCCGACCGAGTCGGCGGCCAGGACCGCCAGCAAGATCATCAGCGTGTCGGAGATGTTGCCGCGATTGAGCGCCGTCGTGGCCGGCGAGACTGCCAGCACGCCTGCGGCGAGCAGGCCGGCGACCGGGCTGATTAGGCGGCGCACCATGCGGTAGAGCACAAGCACGGTGAGCGTGCCCTCGATGACCTGCGGCAGCACTAACGCCCAGTTGTGCGCGCCGAACAGGGCAACCGAGACGGCTTGCAGCCAGAACGCGCCGGGGAGCTTGTCAAGGGTCACTGTCCCGGCCGGGTCGAAGGCGCCGAAGAAGAAGTTGGAGACGCTCATCGACATGCTGCGGGCCGCGGCCGCGTAGTAGATCTCGATGTTCACCGGCCGGTCGGCGCTCCAAGCGTAAGAGCAGGCAGAGGCCGCGGCGATCAGCAGGATCGCGAGTCTGGCCCAGGCGGGCTGATCGCTGCCCGCCTCCCACCGGGACTGCGTCCAGAGCCCGGCTCGCCTAGCGAAGTCCCGCCAGAACTCCGGCCACGTGGCTGGCGGCGGGCGGTCGGTCACGGTGGCCTGCATGAGTCCGCAGGATAACGTCCGCTTCCTTGACGGTCAATTGAATTGACTAATAGCCGAAGCAAGTTCGCCTGCCCGTCGCTCACCTATGCTGTGATCTGCTTCAGTTCACGATGGGAGTGCCGCCGTGCAGGAGCCGCGGGACGTCCGGCTGCCGATCCGGATCGGCAACGCGTCCGGCTTCTACGGCGACAGGTTCGCTGCCATGCGCGAGATGCTCGAGGGCGGCGACCTCAACGTTCTGACCGGAGATTACCTGGCCGAGCTGACCATGCTCATTCTCGGCAGGGACCGGCTGCGAGACCCCTCGCTCGGCTATGCCAGGACCTTTCTCCGCCAGCTTGAGGACTGCCTCGGCCTCGCGCTGGACAAGGATGTCGCGATCGTCGCCAACGCCGGCGGGCTGCACCCGGCTGGCCTGGCGGGCGCCATCGGCGACCTGGCCGAGCGCCTGGGCCTGCACCCGCGAGTGGGTTACGTGACCGGGGACGACCTGCTGGCGCGCGCAGCGGAGTTCGGACTGGGCGAGCGGGGGTACGGCCAGCCGGTCGCGGCCAACGCCTACCTGGGGGCCTGGGGCATTGCCGAGTGCCTCAAGTCCGGAGCCGACGTGGTCGTCACCGGCCGGGTCACCGACGCGTCGCTGGTCGTCGGTCCGGCCGCCGCGTGGTTCGGCTGGCAGCAAAACGACTTCGACGCGCTGGCGGGTGCGATGGCGGCCGGCCACGTCATCGAGTGCGGGGCGCAGGCGACCGGCGGCAATTACGCGTTCTTCACCGAGATCGCCGACCTACGGCACCCCGGCTTCCCGCTCGCCGAGGTTCATCACGACGGGTCCAGCGTCATCACCAAGCACCCGGGTACGGGCGGTGCCGTCACCGTCGGCACCGTAACCGCGCAGCTGCTCTACGAGGTTGCCGGGCCCCGGTACGCCGGGCCGGACGCGACGCTCCGGCTGGACAGCGTGCAGTTGGGCCGGGACGGGCCGGACCGGGTCTCGATCACCGGGGTGCGCGGCGAGCCGCCGCCGCGCACGCTCAAGGTGTCGCTCAACTACCTCGGCGGCTACCGCAACCAGGTCGAGTTCGTCCTCACCGGGCTCGACGTCGAGACCAAGGCCGCGCTGGTGCGAACCCAGCTCGCCGACGTCGTGCCGGACGACGCCGAGTGGACGCTGGCCCGCACCGACCATTCCGACGCCGCCACCGAGGAAGCGGCCAGCGCGACGCTCCGGTGCGTGGTGCGCGGGAGTGACCAGAAGGCGATCGGGCGGGCGTTCTCCGGCGCGGCGGTCGAGCTTGCGCTGGCAAGCTACCCGGGCTTTCACATGAGCGCGCCGCCCGGCGACGCCGAGCAGTACGGCATCTTCGCCGCCGCCTATCTCGACCGAGCGGAGATCTGGCAGGTGGCGGTGCTCCCGGGCGGTGACTCCGTGGACGTGCTTGACCGCTCGATCACGATGGACCTGATGCCGGTGCGGCCGGCCGAGGTGGCGCCGTGGCAGGGGAGCGGACCGGTGCGCCGCGTCCCGCTCGGCACGGTTGCCGGTGCACGTAGCGGCGACAAGGGCGGCGATGCCAATGTCGGGCTCTGGGCTCGCGACGCGGTGGCCTGGCCGTGGCTGGCAGCCACCCTCACCGAGGACAAGCTGCGCGAGCTGCTGCCCGAGGCGGCCGAGCTGAAGGTGACCAGGCACGTGCTGGCTAACTTGCTCGCGGTCAACTTCGTCATCGAGGGCATCCTCGGCGCGGGAGTGGCCGCGGCCGCCCGGTTCGATCCGCAGGCGAAGGCGCTCGGGGAGTGGCTGCGCGCTCGCTACCTCGACGTGCCCGAGGCCTTGCTATGACGGTAACGTGCTGGGCCCGCCACCGCGGCCCCTCGGCGCCGCGCGGTAGCCCGGGTGAGCAGCCGTGACAGTGCTGCGCTCGGCCCTCGACCCGTCCTCGGCTAGCTACCTAGCGAACCGGGACGCCATGCTGGCCAAGCTCGACGAGCTCGCCGCCGAGCAGGCCAAGGCGATCGCCGGCGGCGGACCGAAGTACGTCGACCGGCACCGGGCACGCGGCAAGTTGCTCGCGCGCGAGCGGATCGAGCTGCTGCTCGACTCTGATTCGCCGTTCCTCGAGCTGTCGCCGCTGGCGGCGTGGGGCACCGAGTTCGCCGTCGGCGGCAGCGTGGTAACCGGGATCGGCGTGGTCGAGGGCACCGAGTGCATGATCTCGGCCAGCGACCCGACAGTGCGCGGCGGCACCAGCAACCCGTGGACCATGCGCAAGAGCTTGCGCGCTCACGACATCGCGCTCGCCAACCGGCTGCCGCTGATATCGCTGGTCGAATCCGGCGGTGCCGACCTGCCAACCCAGAAGGAGATCTTCATCCCGGGTGGGCGCACGTTCCGTGACCTGACTAGGTTGTCGGCCGCGGGCATCCCGACCGTCTCGATCGTGTTCGGCAACTCCACGGCTGGCGGCGCGTATCTGCCGGGCATGTCGGACTACGTGGTCATGATCAGGCAGCGGTCCAAGGTGTTTCTCGGCGGGCCGCCGCTGGTCAAGATGGCCACCGGCGAGGAGTCCGACGACGAGTCGCTCGGCGGCGCCGAGATGCACGCCCGGACCTCTGGCCTGGCCGACTACCTCGCCGCCGACGAATTCGACGCGATCAGGATCGGCAGGCG
>JASHSO010000584.1 GCA_030038715.1 Streptosporangiaceae bacterium | reverse complement strand
TGATCGTGACGGTCATGCCAGGGCCGACTACACCATCGGTGCGCGGCGGTTCGCCGACACGCGCGGTCTCCAGGATGTGGGCGATCTGCCTGATCCGGGCTTCCTGCATGCCTTGCTGGTCCTTGGCGGCGTGGTAGCCGCCATTTTCCCTGAGATCGCCCTCTTCCCGCGCAGCCTCGATCTTCTTCGCGATCTCGATCCGGCCCGGGCCCGAGAGGTAGTCAAGCTCGGCCTTGAGCCGGCCGTACGCCTCCTGCGTCAGCCAGGTAGCGGTGTCGTCGCGGGTCTCGGTCACGGGTACTCCTCGGATGGCTGCGGAACTTGGTCCGCGGGACATGGCGCCCCTCGGGGGTAATCCTTCGAGGCTAACAAGGCTCTGCAAGTCTGTCGTACCTGTCAATGCCTCAGGGCAAACAAGTCCCTTCTAAGTAGGCTAAATACTGATACCGGCAAACTGCACGCGGTTCACCGCGTCAGCCGGGGCGGCCCGTTTCGGCTCTCTCGCTGAGCCCCCTGCACTTATCAAATTCCTGACATAGGCCTAGTTTCGCGCGTGCCGACGCCAGCCTTGCGTGGTAGACCGGACCCCGGTAGCCCGGCAGTCGAGCGCCGATCGGCCTGTGACCTGGGGAGGTCGAGGTGGGGAACCATCCAGTGATCGGTTACATAGTGTGGGCGCTGCTGTTCGGCGCCCTGTTCGCATGGGAAGGCCTGGCCCTCAGCGGCATTAGCGGCACGGTGCCGACGCTCAGCGCGACTTTCCGGGTCATCATGCGATATCCGTTCGGGCGCTGGGCGCTCTTTGCGCTGTGGCTCTGGTTCGGCTGGCACATCTTTATCCGTGGCTGGCATTTCCTGCTCCGGGCATGATCACTCCCGCTGAGATTTCGGTCATCGTCGGCTATGTGCTGCTGATGGGGTTCCTCGCCGTCGGCCTGCGCGCGCTTCATCGGTTGCCGCCGGGGACCGATGCGCGTCGGCTGTCCCGTGCTGCCGCGCGGGCCGATCGGGGATGGCGGCGACTGGTCCGTCACCTGCTGGCCACTGCACTAGGCGGCTACTTGGTGCTCATGGCCATTCTGGTGATCTACTACGCCGCGGCCGCCCGCTCCACTGCCCACTACCTGGAGAGCGTCCTGAAGAGCGCAGCGACGGGCTGCGCGCTGCTGGTCGCGATCAGCGCTCCGCTGTTCGTGGCGGCATCGTGGCTGACCGACTACCGGCGACACCGAGCCGGCCCGGGCACGGTGGATTCTCCGCCGGACTACCGCTCGGCTGGGGACCACCCGGCGACGCCGGCCGATCCGTCGGCTCCGGAGTAACCCGCGCCGCAGTGGCGAGGTGCCGGGGTAGCCCGCCGCCGGGGTGGCCCGAATCCGGTCGCCGCGGGTCGCGGCCCGCCGTGCGATCACGGCGCAGTCACGACTTCAGCAGCGGAGTTCCTGTGCCTTCCGCTACAGTGACCAGCTCCGCATCGGTGCCGCCGTGGCTGCGGCCGACCCGGTAGGCCCGCCAGCACATGTACCCGAGGAACGCCAGGCCAGCTATCAGGTAGCCGTTGGCGATGACCGTCTCCAAGCCGTGGAAGCCGTACTCTTCCGGCCCGCTACGAGGGGTAAACCACATCGGCGCTATGACGAAGAGCAGGTAGCCAGCTGCTGCGGCTATCCGGCTGCGCATGCCGCCTTGCAGCAGGATGACCAGGGCCGGCAGGACCCAGACCCAGTGATGCGTCCAGGAGACTGGCGATACCAGCAGGCCGGTCGTGCCCGTCACGGCTGTGCCGCCCAGCCAGTCGTTGTGCCTGGCCAGCACGGTTCCGGCGGCGAGCCCGACGACGCCGAGCGCCACAGGAATCACCAGGTACCAGTGTCCGACGTGCGCAGCGCCCCCGGCGAGCCTGATGGCCGCGCCATAGGGTGACTGGTTGCTGACATAGGGCCCGCCGACGCGGCTGGTGTCGTAGATCTCGTGGTGCCAGTACAGGCCGGAGTCCCCGGGCGCGACGATGTAGCCGATCAGACCGCAGACCACGAACGCTCCGATGGCCGTGAGGGCGTCCCTGGTCCGCCTCGTCAGCAGCAACAAGGGGATGAAGATGAGCGGTGTCAGCTTGATCGCGGCTGCTATGCCGATGCCGATTCCCGCCTGGCGGCCGCGGGCCACGCGCCAGATGTCGCCGATGATGAGGGCCAGCAGGATGAGGTTGACCTGGCCGAGGAACAGGGTGTGCCACACCGGCTCCAGCGTCAGGCCGACGGCGATCGTGCCGGCTATGACAGGCCACGATGCCCGGTAGCCAGCCAGCTTGAGCGTCACCGCGCTGGCATAGGCCAGGGCCGCTATCGATGCCAGTTCCCAGCCCAGGCGGCCCAGGACGGCCGGTATCGCGGCGATCGGCACAAAAAGGATCGCTGCAAAGGGAGGGTAGGTGAACCAGAGACCAGGGTCGCCCTCGGCCCGGTCGAGGTACAGCCGCATGCCGTGAGTGACTACAAGCCCGCCCCAGCGGTAGACGTTGAAGTCAAAGGGGCTGTAGCCGATGGCGAACCCGATGACAAGCGCGATACCGAGCGCCAGCAAGACGTAGCTGGTCCTGGTGGCCCATGAGCGCGTAAACCTCAGTTCGCGAACCGGGCCGTGGGTGGCAAGAGTCAAGTTTCACTCTCTGCCCGCTGTTGTTAGCGGCGGGACGTTGGCCGACGCGGCAATCCCCGATGCTATCGCTGCCGTCGTTCTGGCGTGCTTGAGTAGGCCAGAGCTGAACGTATTGTGCTTTATGAGCTGTCCTGCGGAGGCGGCAACACCGCGTGACCAGGGCCGGCAGCAACACGGGCCGGGCGGAACTGCACTTCATCGCCAGAAGCGGAGCTGGCGCGTATACGTCGCGCTGGGCGACAGCCTGACGGCGGGGCGCGGAGATCCGGGTCCGGATGGACAGCCCGTCGGCTGGGCCAGGCGGCTGGCCGGCATCCTCACCGAGCGGACTAGTCACCGCTGCGCAGTGACCAATCTGGCTGTCGATGGCGCGACGCTAGCCGACGTGCTGGGACGCCAGCTCCCGCTGCTCGACGGCGTCTGCCCGGATCTGGTCAGCGCGACCGTGGGGATGAACGACATTCGCGGCCGCGACTTCAGCGTGCACGCCTTCGCAGCGGAAGTCGGGGTACTGCTCGACAGCCTCACTTCGACGGGGGCCACCGTGCTGACGTGCACACTGCCGGACATTGCCGGTGTGGTATCTCTGCCTCCGACGCACGTCGAGATCGCGCATCAGCGGCTCCGGACGGCGGGGGACGTCATCAAAGACCAGTCGGCCCGGTTCGGTGCCGTGTGCCTGGATATCTGGACGATGACCGACGCGGTCGTCAACCCCGAGTACTTCACCGCCGATCGCCTGCACCCGAATGCCCGCGGCCACAGCATGCTGGCTGCAGCCTTCGCAGGCATGCTGCTGCCCGGCTGAAACGGGTCGGTGCCTCCCCGCCGTGGGGGCCGCGGGAATGCGGTACGCCGGCCCTCGCGTTACGGCCGAGGGCTAGGAGTAGTCGGCGCGTGCGGGCAAGGCGGGGCTAGGTGCGCCGGGCTCCTGCCGGACACATTGTCTACGACAAAGAGAGGCGGACTTCGCGTGCTTGCCGATCCCTACGATGGCGCGGAGACCCGGTCAGTGGCCGGCGGGCAGTCGGCCTGCGGGCCGTTGCGGCTGATGGCCGTGCACGCCCACCCGGATGACGAGTCAAGCAAGGGTGCCGCCACGATGGCCCGCTATGCACGCGAGGGTGTCCAGGTCCTGGTTTGCACGCTGACCGGCGGAGAACGCGGTGACATCCTGAACAAGGCCATGGACCGGCCCGATGTCCGGGCCAACCTGACAGCCGTCCGGCGCGCGGAGATGGCCACGGCGCGGGAGATCCTGGGCGTGCGGCAACAGTTCCTTGGCTTCACAGACTCCGGTCTGCCGGAGGGCGACCCGCCGCCTCCGCTACCGGAAGGCTGCTTCGCGCTGGAGCCGCTCGAGAGTGCAGCGCGCCCGCTGGTTCAGGCCGTCAGGGAGTTTCGCCCGCACGTCATGGTGACCTACGACGAGAACGGCGGATACCCGCACCCCGATCACGTCAAGTGCCACCAAGTGTCGGTCGAGGCATTCGAGGCTGCGGCCGACCCCGACCGGTACGTCGGCTGTGGCGACCCGTGGCAGCCGCTGAAGCTGTACTACTTCATGACGTTCCACCGGGAGCGGATGATGGCACTGCACGAGGAGATGGTGCAGCGCGGACTGGAGTCTCCCTACGCCGACCGGTTGGCCAACTGGGCCGAGCGCGAGACCGCGGGACCGCCGCCGCTAGAGGTCACCACCCGCGTCTCGTGCGCAGATTACTTCGAGGTGCGGAACCGGGCCTTGCTGGCGCACGCCACCCAAGTCGATCCCGATGGCTCCTGGTTCGCCTGCCCGGCGGAGGTCCAGCGCGTGGCCTGGCCGACCGAGGATTATCATCTGGCCAGGTCGTTGGTGGATGCAGGCATGCCCGAGGATGACCTCTTCGCCGGCATCCGGGAGAAGGTGAGCCTGTGACGGTACTGGCCGCAGCGGCAAGCTCGACGAGCGCCTGGGACCAGCCGGGAACCCTGGGCTTCCTCGTCGTGTTCGGCTTGGCGATCATCCTGTACTTCGTCTTCAGGTCCCTGGTGAAACAGTTGCGGAAGGTCAACGAGGCGGCGCGCGCCGAGGCCGAGCGGCTCGAGGCCGACCAGGCCGATGGCGGGCCGGGCCAGGCCAGCCAGGCGGGCAGCGAGCAAGCGCAAGTCGAGCATGGCTCGCCGGAGTTCGGTTCGCGCGAGTTCGGCAACGATGTCAAGAGGCCTGCGGGGAACGGCTCGTCGCGCGGCCGCTAAGACTGGGTGCCGCAGCAGCCGTCCCCGCCGCCAGCTCATGTCACCGCTACCAGTGCCGGTAGTGGACCATCTCATCAAGAGGCCTGCGTCGCGAGCGATAGTCGTCGCGGCTCGATCCCGCGTCGTATCCGACGGCGACCGCGCCGATGGGCGCATGGTCTGCTGGGATGCCGAACGCTGCCCGCAGCGGTTCGAATTCGCGCGGCATGATGCCGAAGTAGCAGGCTGCGAGGCCTTCGTCGACAACGGTCAGCAGCATCAACAAGGTAGCCATGCCGGTGTCGATGTGCCAGAAGGGAACCGGCCACCAGGTACTCTCGTCGCTCCAGTCCTCGCCCTCGTCGGCATTCTGCACGTACTGGTCGATGTAGCTGCGCTTGCAGGACAGCGGCACGATGATCAGCGGCGCGGTCCGCACCGACGGGTATGCGGCCTCGCCTGCAACTGCCCAGAACCTCGGCAGCTCGGGACCGCGCAGGACCAGGAACGCCTGGCCCTGGCAAAACCCCGCGGACGGGCCCCGTACGGCATTCCTCAAGATCCTCTCAACACTGGCCTGCGGCACTGGCGCAGCGGTGAACGACCGGACCATGCGACGGTGGCGGACCACGTCCTGAAAGTCCATGGGCGCACCCTAGCGATGCCCAACGACACTCTCTCCCGATATTGAGAGGCGGACCATGCGCAGCGGTGGGCCGGGCGGCCAAGGAGATCTACCTGCCGTGTGAACCCGGCTAGCCCAGGTCAACAGGCGGGACAGCCCGGCTGTCGGCCAGGGAGACTGGCGAGGAGCCGGGCGAAGGTGAGATCCCAATCCGCGTTGCCGGTGGCGGCCAAGTTGTCCAATACGAGGATCAGGCGCTTGGCCAGCATCCAGTCGCGGATCCGCTGAGCATCCAGGCAGGGAAGCGCCCGACAAAGACCAGCCACCACGGTGGCCAGCCTGCCGACGGCACCGGGCTGTCCGACCAGTTCATCGGCGAGATCAGCCGCAAGATCGGCGATGTCGAACTCCGCGTCGCCCACCACCGGGCACGGGTCGATGGCGAGCCAGCCAGCCCGGGCACTAGCCAGGACGTTGCCGCGATGGAAGTCACCATGCAAGAGCACCGGCGCCAGCCCCGAAGCCACTGCCAGGTTCCGGGCTGCAGCCATGGCCGCGTGCAGCAGTTCCGGTTCGAACGGGCTACCCAGCTGGCAATACCAGCCGGGCATGAGGGTCAGCCAGCGCGCGACCCGGTCCGCCTGCGCCGGGAACAAATGCTGGCCAGGCGGCACCCACAGCTGCCGCAGCACATGCGCCGCGACCAGCAGGGCCGAGGCGTCGTCTTCGGCCCGCAGGCTTGTGCGGGCAGCCAGCTGTTCCAGCAGCAAAAGGCCCCGGACCGGATCGGCGCGCAGCAGCGCCGCCGCGCCGATTCCAGCCCACCGGGACAAGGCTGCCGCCTCATGCCGTGGCTTTTCGTCCGGGTATGAGACCTTAAGGACCGCAGGATGGCCGCCGGCCGACGTGACTGCGATGAGGATGGACAGCTCCTTGCCGACCGGGAGCACAGATTGCGGAGTGAGTGACCATTGCCGCGCAGCGGCGGCAATGATCTCCGGCAGATGCTCGATCCAGTTGCGTCCTTCGGCGCCAAGATCCCGGCTGGCGCGCTCGGCCAGCGCTTTGGCACCTGCAGCATTCAGCAACTCTGGCCGAGCCAGCCTCGCACCGCAAAGTAGCCGCTCGCCAATTCCGCAGCGAGCGAGCACGGC
>JASHSO010000583.1 GCA_030038715.1 Streptosporangiaceae bacterium | reverse complement strand
CCGCTCGTCACCGCGCTGGCCAACAAGGTGCTGAGGGACGGCAAGCGGTCGCTCGCCGAGCACATCGTCTACGGCGCGCTCGAGGGCTGCCGGACGAAGACCGGCAACGACCCCGTCGTCACGCTGAAGCGCGCGCTCGACAACGTGAAGCCGACCCTGGAGGTTCGCAGCCGCCGCGTCGGCGGCGCTACCTACCAGGTGCCCGTCGAGGTGCGGGCGTCCCGCAGCACCACTCTGGCGCTCCGCTGGTTGATCATGTACTCGCGGCAGCGCCGGGAAAAGACCATGACCGAGCGGCTGATGAACGAACTGCTCGACGCGAGCAACGGACTCGGTGCCAGCGTCAAGCGCCGCGAGGACACGCACAAGATGGCCGAGTCCAACAAGGCGTTCGCTCACTACCGCTGGTAGCGAGCCCAGCAAGCCAGGCTGCAAGCCAGTCTGGACGATCAAGCAGGAACGAGGATCAGTAGCCGTGGCCGCGACACAGACCGCCACCGAACTCGCCAGCGTGCGCAATATCGGCATCATGGCGCACATCGACGCGGGCAAGACGACGACCACCGAGCGGATCCTGTTCTACACCGGCATCAACTACAAGATCGGTGAGGTCCACGAGGGCGCAGCCACGATGGACTGGATGGCGCAGGAGCAGGAGCGCGGCATCACGATCACCTCGGCCGCGACGACCGCCATGTGGCGTGACCACACCATCAACATCATCGATACGCCTGGTCACGTCGATTTCACCGTGGAGGTGGAGCGCTCGCTGCGGGTACTCGACGGTGCGGTCGCCGTCTTCGACGGCGTGGCCGGCGTCGAGCCGCAATCCGAGACGGTGTGGCGGCAGGCTGATCGCTACGGCGTGCCCAGGATCTGCTTCGTCAACAAGATGGACCGGGTCGGCGCGGAGTTTCACCGCTGCGTCGAGATGATCACCGACCGCCTCGGCGCAATGCCGCTGCCGATCCAGCTGCCCTGGGGTGTCGAATCTGACTTCCGCGGCGTCATCGACTTGGTGCGGATGCGCGCGTTGCTCTGGCAGACCGAGGGCAAGGGCGACAAGTACGACGTCGTCAGCATTCCCGACGATCACCTCGAGGCCGCCCGCGACTGGCGGGACAAGCTGATCGAGACCATCTCCGAGAACGACGAGGAGATGATGGAGCTCTACCTTGAGGGGAACGAGCCCGGGACCGAACAGCTCATAGCCGCCATCAGGCGGGCAACCATCGCGGGCCACGTAACCCCGGTGCTATGCGGCAGCGCGTTCAAGAACAAGGGCGTGCAGCCCATGCTGGACGCGATCGTTGACTTCCTGCCCAGCCCGGTCGACATCCCGTCGATCAAGGGCCACGCGGTCGGTGACGAGCAGACCATCATCGAGCGGCATGCCGATCCCAGCGAGCCGTTCGCCGCACTGGCCTTCAAGATCGTGTCGGACCAGCACCTCGGCAAGCTGACCTACATCAGGATCTACTCCGGCAGGCTCGAGGCGGGCACCCAGGTGCTGAACTCGACCAAGGGCCGCCGGGAGCGGATCGGCAAGATCTACCAGATGCACGCCAACAAGCGCGAGGAGCGGCCGTCGGCGACGGCTGGCCAGATCGTTGCCGTGATGGGCCTGAAGGACACCACCACCGGCGACACGCTTTGCGACCAGGCGAAGCAGGTGATCCTCGAGTCGATGACCTTCCCGGCCCCGGTCATCAACGTGGCGATCGAGCCGCGGACCAAGGGCGACCAGGACAAGCTGGGCACGGCGATCCAGCGGCTCGCCGAGGAGGACCCGACCTTCCAGGTCAGAACCGACGAGGAGACCGGCCAGACGATCATCGCCGGGATGGGTGAGCTGCACCTGGAGGTGCTGGTCGACCGGATGCGGCGGGAGTTCAAGGTCGAGGCCAACATCGGCCGCCCGCAGGTCGCCTATCGCGAGACCGTCACCAAGAAGGTCGAGAAGGTCGAGTACACCCACAAGAAGCAGACCGGCGGCACGGGCCAGTTCGGCCGGGTCGTGATCGACCTGGCGCCAACTGGTGGCGACGGCGGCGGCTACGAGTTCGAGAACAAGGTCACCGGCGGCCGGGTGCCGCGGGAGTACATCCCGTCCGTGGACGCGGGCTGCCAGGAGGCCGCCGAATTCGGCGTGCTGGCCGGGTACCCGATGGTGGACGTCAAGGTCACGCTCACCGACGGCGCCTACCACGAGGTCGACTCGTCCGAGCTCGCCTTCAAGATCGCCGGGTCGATGGCGTTCAAGAAGGCGGCCGCGCAGGCCAGCCCTGTCCTGCTCGAGCCGGTTATGGCCGTCGAGGTGCGCACGCCCGACGACTACATGGGTGAGGTCATCGGCGACCTGAACAGTCGCCGCGGCCAGATCCAGGCCATGGAGGAGAGGTCAGGGGTGCGGGTCGTCCGCGCTCTTGTCCCGCTGTCAGAGATGTTCGGCTACGTGGGCGACCTGCGCAGCCGTACCCAAGGGCGGGCGGACTACAGCATGCAGTTCGACTCGTATGCCGAAGTCCCGCCCGGCATTGCCAAGGAGATCATCGCCAAGGCACGCGGCGAGTAACCAGAAGTAACGAGTAGTCCCAACCAGCGCGCGTCAGCGCCTGTCCCCGCCACGGCGGGGAACCGATCGCAACGAGGAGACACCAGTGGCGAAGGCGAAGTTCGAGCGGACCAAGCCGCACGTCAACATCGGCACCATCGGTCACATCGACCACGGCAAGACAACGCTGACCGCGGCGATCACCAAGGTGCTGCACGACAAGTACCCGACCCTGAATCCCTTCCGCCCGTTCGACTCGATCGACAACGCGAAGGAAGAGAAGGAGCGCGGGATCACGATCGCGATCTCGCACGTGGAGTACCAGACCGACAAGCGGCACTACGCGCACGTGGACTGCCCGGGTCATGCCGACTACATCAAGAACATGATCACTGGCGCGGCTCAGATGGACGGCGCGATCCTGGTGGTCGCCGCCACTGACGGCCCGATGCCGCAGACCCGCGAGCACGTGCTGCTGGCCCGCCAGGTCGGTGTGCCCTACATCGTGGTGGCGCTGAACAAGGCCGACATGGTCGACGACGAGGAGATCCTCGAACTGGTCGAGTTGGAGGTACGCGAGCTGCTGAGCACCTACGAGTTCCCCGGCGACGATGTGCCCGTGATCCGGGTATCCGCGCTGAAGGCGCTCGAGGGCGACGCGGAGTGGGGCGAGAAGGTCGCCGAACTCATCGAGGCCTGCGACGACAACATCCCCGAGCCGGTCCGCGAGGTGGACAAGCCGTTCCTGATGCCGGTCGAGGACGTGTTCTCGATCACCGGCCGCGGCACCGTGGTCACCGGCCGGATCGAGCGCGGGAAGATCCACACCAGCGACGAGGTCGAGATCATCGGCATCCGGCCGAAGGCGTCCAAGACCGTGGTGACCGGCGTGGAGATGTTCCACAAGATCCTGGACGAGGGCCAGGCCGGTGACAACGCGGGCCTGCTGCTGCGCGGCACCAAGCGCGAGGACGTGGAGCGCGGCCAGGTCGTCATCAAGCCGGGCACCAACACTCCACACACCGAGTTCGAGGCACAGGTCTACATCCTGTCCAAGGACGAGGGCGGACGGCACACGCCGTTCTTCAACAACTACCGGCCGCAGTTCTACTTCCGCACCACCGACGTGACCGGCGTGGTGCACCTGCCGGAAGGCACCGAGATGGTGCTGCCCGGTGACAACACCGAGATGAAGATCGACCTGATCCAGCCGATCGCCATGGAAGAGGGCCTGAAGTTCGCCATCCGCGAGGGCGGCCGGACCGTTGGCGCGGGGCGGGTCACAAAGATCGTGAAGTGAAGCGGTACTGAACCGGACTCTGGTCCGCACTGAACGTGCTGGACCGGAGCCGGTCCGGCCCGCGGCAAGCGAAGTTCGTGGCGGTTCCTTCCGCACGGGAAGGCCGCCATGCCCATGGCAGGCAGCGCAGCGAAGCACAGAAGGACACGAGGGCCCAAGATGGCGGGACAGAAGATCCGCATCCGGCTGAAGGCGTATGACCACGAGGTCATCGACAGCTGGGCACGGAAGATCGTCGACACGGTGATCCGGACCGGCGCGAAAGTGGCCGGGCCTGTGCCGCTG
>JASHSO010000582.1 GCA_030038715.1 Streptosporangiaceae bacterium | reverse complement strand
CGGCCGGCTTGCGCAGTCCTCCCCCGAGGTCCCAGGCGAGATCCGCTCCAGCGGGCTGGTAGTCAACGAGGTCACCTACTCGGCCAGGATGAGCGGGCGCGTGCTCGACCTGACCTTCAAGGAGTTCGAGCTGCTGAAGTTCCTCGCCCAGCATCCGGGCCGGGTTTTCACCCGGGCTCAGCTGCTGCAGGAGGTGTGGGGCTATGACTACTTCGGCGGCACCAGGACCGTAGACGTGCACGTCCGCCGGCTGCGTGCCAAGCTCGGAGCCGACAACGAGGGGCTCATCGGCACCGTCCGCAACGTCGGGTACAGGTTCGTCCCGGTGAAGGGCGGCCCGGCCGGGCAGGGCGACGCCGACGGTAACGACGAGCTCGGTGACCCCGGCGGCGAAGACCCGGCCGGCGATCGGGACGACAGTGGCGCGGACGGCCTCGTTCCCGGCCGCGGTCCCGTAGGGGCCGCGGCGAACTCAGCCGCACGCCCGAAGACAAGCGCAACTCATGCGCGGTGGTAGCAGCCACATCACGCACGTAAGGGTGAGCGGCCCGCTAGCCGACACCGAGGCCGCCCTCGCGCTCGCGCTTGTGCAGCATGCTGCCGATGCCGACGGGGTGAGCCCGCTGTCCGAGCACGTCATGCTGCACCTTCGCTATGGTGGCGACTCGCGGGCCCGCAACGTGCTGCTCTGGCGCGACGGAGAGCTTGCCGGTTACGGCCACCTGGACCCGACCGACCCGGTCGAGGGCCCGGCAGCCGAGATGGTGATCGATCCGGCATTCCGGCGGCAGGGACTCGGACTGGCGCTCGGCCGCGCGCTCGTGGCCGAGGCCCCCGGTGCCGGACTGCGGCTGTGGGCACACGGCGACTTGCCAGCGGCGGCGGGCATGGCTGCGGCGGCCGGGTTCAGCCGGGTCCGCGCGCTGTGGCAGCTGCGGCGCTCGCTGCTAACTCCCGTCGCCGCGCCGCGGCTGCCCGACGGGGTCACGATCCGGACCTTCGCGATCGGCCAGGACGAGGATGCCTGGGTCGCGCTGAACCGCCGCGCATTCGCCAGCCATCCCGAACAGGGCGCCTGGACCAGAGCAGACCTCGACATGCGAGAGCGCGAGCCGTGGTTCGACCCGAACGGCTTCTTCCTCGCCGAGCGCTCCGCCGCCTTGATCGGGTTTCACTGGACCAAAATTCATGGCGGAACGGGGTTCCCCGGCGCAGTCGGCCCCGCCCGCGAGCACGGTCACGAGCCGATCGGCGAGGTGTACGTGGTCGGTGTGGACCCGCGCGAGCGCGGCAGCGGCATGGGCCGTGCACTCACCCTGGTCGGGCTCGGTTACCTGCGCGACCGCGGGCTGCCCGAGGTCATGCTGTACGTCGACGAGACGAACACGGCGGCGATCGGCCTGTATGAGTCGCTCGGCTTCACCCGCTGGCGAACAGACGTCATGTATGCCATCGGCGCCCCCGGCCAGGCCGACTAGGCGCGGGCTAGCTGTCCGGCGTCGCGTGGACTTCCCCGGCCGAGATCGCGTCGAGCAGCAGCCGGTAGTCCTTGTCGTTTTGGTCGGCGTAGGCGATAGCGAAGTCTGCGATGGCATGATCGAAGCTCTCGCTGCTGCCGAGGTAGCCGCTGATCTCCGCCGCCCGCCCGGTCCTGGCGTGCGCGCGGGCCAGCGCCCAGCCGCACAGCCGTCCGTAGTAGCTGAGCTCGGGCGGGTCCATGACCGGCACGCTCATGCTGCCCTTCATGTCGCGCAGCTGCCGAACGTAGTACTCCTTAGCCGCCCTGACCACGTTCCGCGAGCCGGTCGAACTGGTTCCGATGCCGCTTGTCCAGCCGAGGAACGGGTCAGGCGCCGCCTGGGTCAATCGCTGTCCGCGCACTACCCGCTCGCCCTGGTGGGCGTATTCGCTCTGCCCGGCGAATGGGGCCAGCACCGATTCCTGCGCCTCCTTGAGCTGCAGGAACAGCGGCTCGTCTGCCCGGTCTCCGATCAGCAGCAGGACGAAGGCCTCGGTGCCGACCGACCCGACCCCGACGACCTTGCGTGCGAAGTCGCCGAAGTAATAGCGGCGCAGCACCTCACGGCGATCCGCGTTTAGCGTCTCCCGGTATAGCGCGATGGCGTGCCGCAACTCCTCCAGCACCTCGGGATGCCGCTCGATGGGGTAGCGCACAATCACCGGATGGCTCGGCCGGATCCGGTACTGCCCCTCGACTTGGTCGCACATCTTCAGGAACGCCTTCAGGCTGGTGCGCTGGTGCGCCTTCCTGATGTCCTTGCGACGCCGGGCCACGGCAGCCTTGGGCTGCATCGCGTCGAACAGGCTGGTGACCTCGTCCACGTCGATCCTGGAGTACCAGACGTCGAGGAAGCGCATCCCGGCGTAGTTCGCCATCTCGGTGCGGTAGCTGCGGACGGCAGCGCACGCCGCAGTGCGGCCCTGCGCGTCGCCGAACTCCCGACCGCGCGCCGCGACGGCGAAGCTGGCCGCAAGCCGCTTGACGTCCCACTCGAAGGGCGCCGGCAGCGTCTCGTCGAAGTCGTTGACGTCGAATACGAGCCTGCGGTCCGGAGCGGCGAACATGCCGAAATTCAGCAGGTGCGCGTCACCGCAGGCCTGCACGCGGATGCCGCTGGTCGGCGTGCGCGTGAGATCCCACGCCATCGGGGCGGCAGCCCCGCGGAAGTACGCGAACGGCGAGGCGGCCATCCTCCCGTACCTGATCGGCACCAGGTCGGGGACCCGCGACGCCGCCTGTCCCTCCAGCAGGGCTATCGGGTCGGGACGCTCCGGCGGTGGCTGCCACTGTGCGTGACTGGATCGAGAGGCTAGCTCGCGCTTATCGCGCCCGCGCCGCCGCCACTCCTCCGGCGTGAGCAGTTCGTGCGGCGGCGCAAGTACGCCAGGAGATATTCGGACCACCGTGTCGTCGCCCCCCGTGTCACAGTGCCCAGCGCCCCGTGTGGTGATCATACGGTGACAGGTCGCTGACCCCGCGGGGCGGCCCCGCCCTGGCGGCCCGACGGCTCAGCCAGCCTGGGCGCTGGCGCCCTCCGGCGGCCTGATCCCGGCGGCTCAGCCAGCCTGGGCGCTGGCGCCCTCCGGCGGCCGTAGCCCGAGCACCTCGTCGAGCTCGGCGATCGTCAGCGGACGGTCAGCGGCGGCCACCGCGCTCAGTACCTCGGCGTAGAGCTCGATCTCGTCCAGTGCCACCTTGTCGTGGAAACGGAGGTCGGCGTCGTCGGTCATCGCGCACCACCTCCATCGCCGTCGGAGCCCGGAACCGAGCCTCGGCACCGGGCAAGCTTCGGGAACCGAACCTTATTCAGGCTAACCTTCGTCGCCCGGCCGCCGCATGACTCATCGGGGCCATTTCCGCATCACCCGCCCGGCGTGCATCACTCGCCCGGCACGCACCACCCGTCCGGCGTGCCGACCGGGTTGGCCGGCTGCCACGTGGCCGCGCGGTGCCGACTGGCCCGCTGGATGTACTGCTCGGCAGTGCTCGCAAACGAGTGTCGGTCGGCTTCCGTCAACTCGCGCAGGATCCGGCCGGGCACCCCTGCCACCAGCACGCCCGCAGGCACCTGCGTGCCCGGCGGCACGACGGTGCCCGCCGCCAGCAGGGACCCGCGTCCTATCCTGGCCCTGCCCAATACGACCGCCCCGACGCCGACAAGCGCATCCGCCTCGACATGGGCGCCGTGCACTGTTGCGTGATGACCGACGCTGACTCGGTCCTCCAATACGACGGGCTCGCCCTCGTCCACGTGCAGGCAGCACAGATCCTGGATGTTGCACTGCGCGCCGACGACGATCTCGTCCTCGTCGGCCCGCAGTACCGACCCGTACCAGACCGACGAAGCCCGGCCAAGGGTGACCCGCCCGACCACGACCGCGCCCGGCGCGATCCAGGCGTCGTTGGCGATGACCGGGGCTAGCTCACCAAGTGAGCCGATCAGCATGGACCTGCCTCCGTCCGTTTTGCAGGCACGGCGGCGCCGGCGCGCCGCGTCTGGCTGATTGTCCCAGCCCCGGTCCGACCCGATGCCGGGGCACGCCGGGCAGGCTGGCTCCGACTGCCCCATCCGATTTCCGGATCACCCGCAGCCCGCACGACCGGGCGAGCGGCAGCCCTAATTGCGGACAAAACATCGTTTCGGTTGCGGGCAGGGGAGGTTAGGGACAGAGTCATGCGGGACGTACCAGAACTCAGCGTGCCCCGGTGACCTCGGGTTCAGAGCACTCGGGCGGCGCGACACCCGCAGATCCCGTGCCTTCTCAGCATCGACTGACCGCTGAGCCGCGTGGAACTGCCTGAAGGACCATAGAGGTGACACAGATGACCGAGCAAGTCCATCTCTCTGGCGACCTGGGGCATGATGACCAGTTTGAGCGGGAGATGCGGGGCTACAACCGGCGCGCGGTGGACGAGTACGTCGCTGCGTTGCGGATCGACCTGCGCAGCCTCGAGGACAGCAAGCGGGACCTAGAGGATCGGCTGTCCCAGGCGCTCGACGAGAACGAGCGAATCAAGCTTGATCTGTCCTCCGCGCGGTCGGCGGGCAAGCCGCCGCACGAGGAGATCAGCGAGCGGATTGGCCAGATCCTGAAGCTGGCCGACGACGAGGCGCGGTCCCAGCGCGCCAAGTCCGAGGAAGAGATCGCCAAACAGCGCGCCGAAGCCCAGGCCGAGACCACCAAGCTTCGCGCCGAGGCCAAGGCCGAGACCGACAAGAGCCGGGCCGAGGCCCAGGAGCAGGCCGAGCGCATGCTCAGCGCCGCCCAAGAGCAGGCCGACAGCACGATCACCGCTGCCAAGACCGAGGCCGACAAGACCCGCAAGAGCGCCACGACTGAGGCCCAGCAAGTGGTGGCTGATGCCACCAAGCAGGCAGAAACGGCAGTGGCGACCGCGAAGGCGCAGGCCAAACAGCAGCTCGACGAGGCGACGGCAAGGGCCTCGGCGATCCACGACGGCGCCGAGCGGCGGCTGAACATGCTGACAGCCCGGCACACGGAGACGATCCGCCGCCTGACCGAGGTCCGGGACGTCGTTACCTCACTGGTCGCCGGAGAGACAGAGCGGGGCTCGCTGGAGGAGGAGGTTGCCAGGTCGGTGAGCAATGCGGTCGGCCCGGCCGGCAAGCCAGGCGCCGAGCGCCAGCACCCCGAGCGCCAGCCCGCCGAGCGCCAGCCAGCGGACCGCCAGGCTCCGGTCGAGCGCGGGCCAGGGCACCAGCCAGGGCCGGCCGAAGGCCGCCACGCGGTTGGCCAGCCCGACGGGCCGTTGCAGCCACTCCCGCCGCCCCGCCAGCCGGCCGGCGCCCAGGATGGTGTCCACCAGCATCAGGGCGGATCTCCCAGGCCGTCGGCAGCCCCCGGAGACGGCCATCGCAGCGGCCCTGATGACGCCCGGCGCTATCCAGGGCCAGCGCGACCGCGAGTCAGCGACGACACCGCCGACGGGCTGAAGATCTTCCGGGACTAGCTGCCGCGGCTCCGCCAGGGCAAGCGTGCCCGTCTAGTCAACCGGGCATGAGGTCGAGGCGCCGCAAGATCACGCCTTCCCGCAACGCCCATGGACAGATCTCCAGTGCGGGCAGGTTCAGCAGGTCCATGGCCGCGTCGGCCACGACGGCTCCGGCCGCCAGTTGGGCTGCCCGACCCTCCGAGACGCCGGGCACCTCGGTCCGCTCGGCGATCGTGGTCTGCACGATCCGCTCGGCGATCGCGGTGACGTCGG
>JASHSO010000057.1 GCA_030038715.1 Streptosporangiaceae bacterium | reverse complement strand
CGCCGCCACCAGCAACGGCCGGAGCGGGCCCGGCGCGATCAGGTCCCCGCCCAGTTCTGGAAGTTGCTCGGCCTGGTCGAGCGCTCGCCGCAGGTCCGGGTCGGCACTGACGAGCGGCAGAAGACCGGAGAGGCTCATTTCGTCCCTACGTAGGCAGCACGAAAGGCCCGCGCCGAGAGGCAGCGGGGCACCAGCCGATTAGCGGGCCACCGGCAGCCGGTCTGCGAGGCGGGATGCCTCTAGCTTACGGGCCGCCCGGCTCGACCAGAGCAAGACGTCAGATGTTGGGTCGCCAGTCACGGCCGGGCCGCCGCGACCGCCGGCCATGAGTCGCGGCTAGCCATTTGTTGTCGTTGCCATCCAATGTCAGTTACATGGCGCTTTCATAACGCTACGCTTAGTGCTCGTGACGGGTGTCGAGGGATTTCGCGAACTCGACATCGGCACTGCCCGCCCCGGGGTGCGAGGCAGACACCGGTCGGCCAAGCCGGCCCATTGGCAGAGCGCTCGTGCCCGCGAGGCAGTGGCAGGCGAGTCGGGCATGTTCACCAAGTTCGCCCTGGACTACGCTGCGCAGCACGCCGGACGTCCGATCACGGTGCTGCGGGCAGGCTGCACGACCGCGGGCGCGGAACTCGACCTGGACGCGCTGCGGGCGGCCGTGGCCGAGGTCGTCGTCACGATGGTGGACGACAACGTCCCGGCGGCCAGGGACTGCGTGGCCAGTCGTCCCGACCTGACCTCGGCCACTCTGGCCGAACTGCGCACGGTGCGGCTGACCCCGAGGTCCTTCGACATCGTGCAGTGCTCGATGCTGCTCGACCGGATCAGCGGCGCCGAGATCGTGCTCGGCCGCCTGGTCGCCGCACTGCGGCCCGGCGGGCTGCTGCTGCTCAGCACCGCGGACAGGAGCACGGCAGCCGGGTTCCTTGACCGGAAGCTGCCGAGGGTCGCAAGGACCATGGTCTGGCGTGCCGCCCATGGTCGGCAGCCCGGGCCGTACCCGCCAATTTACGAGCCAATATCGTCCTCGCGTGGCATCCAGCGGTTCCTCGCCAAGCACGGCCTTTCGGTGGCGCATCGCGAGGTTTGTGACACCGGGCCGGTCGGCGGCGCGCTAGCGGCGCGCAAGATCGTCGCTTGGCTGTCCGCCGGGCGGCTCGGCTGGACCTATGACGAACTTCGCTTTGTCGCGCGCAAGCCCGAGGACAGGTCGGCGCGATTGCTGCCATAGACCCGTGCTACCTGCTCAGCGCGGGAGCCTGCGGGACATCGGTGGCGCAACTGAAATCGGGATGTGTAACCTCGGGCATGCGGCGATGGGAGCCGGTGCGCCCGCAACAGGCCGCGCCGGTCGGAGGGGAACGTGACTGCTGAGGCCGACACCGCCTCGCTGGGGCTTGCCAGCCTGCCCACCTGCACGCTGACCCAAGGCCAGCTCGGCGATCTTGAACTGCTGCTGTCCGGCGCATTCGCGCCACTCACTGGGTTCATGACCGCTGCGGACGCCGCCGCTGTCGGTGCGTCCTGGCAGCTTGCGGACGGCACGCCGTTCCCGATACCGGTGACGCTGGATGTCGCGGCCGAAGCGGTGCCGTCCGAATCTGAACTCGCCCCGGCCGGGCAGATGCTGCTATCCGACCCAGAGGGCACCCCGATCGCGGTCATGCGGGTCCGCGAGCGGACCGCACTGAACGTGGGCACAGCCAACGGTGTCGGCGGAGATGGCCTGGTCCGCCTGGCCGGCCCCGTCTCGGCGAGCCGACCGCCCGAGCACGGCCCGTTCCGGCGCCTGATGCTGAGCCCGGCGGCCACCAGGGAGCAGCTTGACCCCGGACCAGTGCTCGCCTTCGCCGCCAGGGGCCCGCTGACCTCACGTCAGATCGGCCAGCTCCGGCACCATGCCGGCCAGCTCGGTGCACGGCTGCTCCTCATGCCGCTGGTGACCGGACGCGCGGAGGTAGTCGGCACTGCCCAGGCACTGGTCCGGGCCGTGCTGGCGGCCATGCCCAGCCTGCCCCCGGGCACGCTGCTGGTGCCGGTACCGCTAGGGCCACGATCTGGCGCACTGGCCGGCCCGGTCGGACGGGCCCGGGAACTCGCAGCGCGAGCGCGAGTGGCAGCCGCCTACGGAGCCACGCACCTGCTGGCCGACGGTACGCTGCCCGACGACGACCAGCTTCAGGCCAGTGCCGTGATCCCGATCGGGCCGGCTGGTGACTGGGCCTACGACCCGACCGCCGAGGTGTGGCGGCCGCACGGGCTTATCGAGCCCGGCACCGAACGGGAGGACTTGTCCGCCGACCAGCTCGGCGACCTGCTGGACGCCGGCAGTGACATCCCGGCCTGGTTCGCCCCGGCGGCAGTCGCGCGGGAGCTACAGCGAGTCCGGCGGCCCCGTTCCCGTCGTGGGATTGTGCTGTTCCTCACCGGCCTGTCAGGCGCTGGCAAGTCCACCATCGCCCGCGACCTGGCGGACGTGCTTGCCGAACGCGGTGACCGGCAGGTCTCGCTGCTCGACGGCGACCTAGTGCGCCAGCTGCTGTCGGCCGGCCTGGCTTTCTCTCCCGCTGACCGGGACCTGAACATCGCCAGGATCGGGTTCGTGGCCGCCGAGGTGGCCCGGCACGGCGGCATCGCAATCTGCGCCCCGATCGCGCCGTACGCCGCCGCGCGCGCGCGAGTCAGGCAGATGGTCAGCGAGGTTGGCGACTTCTTCTTGATCTACGTGGCAACGCCCGTGGAAGTCTGCGAAGCTCGCGACCGCAAGGGCCTGTACGCCAAGGCCAGGGCGGGGTTGATCGGCCAGTTCACCGGGATATCCGATCCGTACGAGGAGCCGACCGACGCCGAGCTGGTCATCGACACCGCCGCGGTCAGCCGCCAGGAAGCGGTCCAGACGGTGCTCCGCATGCTGACCGCGGGCGGCTGGCTGGAGGCCGAGTGACGGGTCCGCCGGTCAGTCGCTGTCTTCGGCCCTGGTGCCCTCGTCCAGCCGCTCGCGGAAGCGCGTGATCCGCTTGGTCAGCGAAGCCGACATCGAGCTGCGCAGCCTGGACAGTGCCACCAGGCTGATAAGCGCGCTGACGGCGGCCGCGACCAGCAACAGGAGGAATCCGTGCACTCCGGCCAGCGCCAGAATCAGCACCACGGCGGCGAAGATCGCCAGCCGGAGGACCGTATAGGAGAACGTGGCGCGCATGACGCCTTCAGCCTAATGCAGCGGCAAGCAAGTCACGGGATCGGGAGCGGAGGCGGCCGCCTGGGCAGTGTCCGACGCCCGACCGCTTAGGAGGTAAATTTGCGGCCGCTATAGGGCCCGAAACTTTACGTGATCACGGTCCTGGCGCCACCCCGGGCTGGAGGGCACGGCTCAATAGCACGCCCGTTGCCCGTCCCCGCGCCTCGTGACCGGTCCATTACGGAGCGCACCAGCCTGCCTGAACGATCAAGCGAAATGTTGCAAATCGAGGGATAAAACTGCTGTTTAGGCTCTAAGTTCGCAAACTTCTGCCACAATGTGAGCACGTCAGAGGGCGCTCTTTTGGAGGGGACACGATGGAGGGTAGTAGTGAGCGACTGCTCACGCCGGGCGAGGTAGCCGCGCTCTTCAGGGTGGACCCCAAGACTGTCACACGGTGGGCGGCTTCCGGTCGGATCAGCAGCATCCGCACACCGGGCGGCCACCGCCGATTCAGAGAAGCCGAAGTTCGCCAGTTGCTCGACGGTCGCGCGAACTCCGACGGCGCGGGCGACTGACACGGCGCGCGGGCAGCGCGAACAACCGACATTCCACCCGCAGCGCAGACGAGCGAATCAGGGTACGGCGGCGTCAGCGATTGTCGTCGTGCCAGCCTCCGTCTGCGCCGTGGCGGGCAAGGAAGTCAAGGAACTCAGTGCGTAGCGACTCGTCGCCTTCGCGCCAGCGCGTCCGCCGGTCTTCGTCCTCCTGCTCACTAACCGCGTCGGCAGCTAGCCGACTGTACTCGGCATGGTCGGGGCCTATCTCCACATAGGCATCGCCGAGGAACTGCCCGTCAGCACTGACCACGTACTCCGGGACGAGCAGGTTTCCGTTGGCTAGCCGGATCACATCCATCGCGTCACGACCTCATTACATGCCATAGCGCACGTTGAAGTAGAGCATCACGTCGAGCGCCGCCCTGGTATTGCCTGTCAGCATGTCGACGAGCGCCGGACGCTGGCTCGACGCAATCGCGGCAAACGCGTCGGCGAAGAACTCCCGGCGGCCGATCGTCCCCTCCTGCTTGTGCAAGTCGCTGGCCAACTGCGGCTGGCAGCGCTCGTACAGCGCGCAGAAGTCCGGCGAGTCCGACTGCCATGCCGCACCGGACCCGTCGATGTCGTCGAGGGCGTGGCCGACCTCATGGCACATGACGTCGGGCGTCGGTGACGGGCGAGACCCGACAACGATCTTCCTATCGCCGTACGCACCAGCGCAGACGTCCCAGGTGGCACGCCCCGACGGCAACGGCACGTCCTTCAACCCGCCCATGTCGTCCAGGTCGGGCACTCCCCCGGCGCCCACGTAGATGGCATCGAGCCCGGCAACCAGCTTCTCCTTGATGAGCTGCGGTAGCTCGGCAAGCCGGCGGATCGCCGTGACTGACTGGGGCACGGGTTCTTCGCCTGCCGCCCACTCCCTGTGCAGGACGTCCTCCAGGCAGCCGCAATGACGGAGTCCGGCAGCCGCCCTGCTCGCCGCCGAGACCTGATACCACGGCATGGCTGCCGCGGCGACCTCTTCCGGCTGTAGATCGGCTTCGGCCGTCGGAACCGCGTCGGCTTGATCGAGGCTGGCGGTCCTGATCCTGACAGCCGCCCTGGCAGCACCACTCGTGCCGGACGCCACGATGTCATCGGCAGGTTCCCGGGCCCGCCTGGTGACCGCAGGCCTGCGCGGCGGGCGGACAAGGCTCCCGGGCACTGCTGGCGCACCGGTCTCGGCGGAAGCTCCACTGCCGATCGCGCCCGGGCCAGGGTCGGGACGCAACCGCAACGGGCGGGCCCGGGCCGTTACCCGGCGCCGACGATGCCGTCCGGGGCTCGCCGACGGCTTGCCGGGTCGCTCGTCGGCCGGACGGTCGGCAGGCTGCCCAGTGCGGCCGACCGCACGCCTAGGCAACAGCCTGGCGAGGCCGGCGAATAACCGCAACCGCATGGCTTCAGCTCCCGGGGTTGGCGGGTGTGCCCGACGCCGCCAGGTTATGCCAGGGCCGCCTGACTGTCAGGCCGATGCGTCTGGCGGCCCGTCACCGCCATCACCCCATTCGACAACCGGGATGCGGCAGCGAGCCGGTCAGGGATCGCGGCCGCGCCGCTGGCTCGGCCGGGTGCGGTCACCTGAGCGCCGGCTCGCGCTGCGCGGTGTCGTGACTGGCCGGGCTACTAGTGCTGGCGGACCCGACTGCTTGGGCCGGAGTGCGGATGAGTAGGGCGAGGCCCGCGCCGACGAGCAGCACGAGTCCGGCTGCGAGGAATGCCCGGTCGTAGCCGACGGTGAGGACTGCCTGCACTGAGTGGCCGAACTGCCCTGGGTGGCCGAAGCCGCGATCAGCTCGACTGGCGCTCGCGGCGAGCGTGGCGAGTACCGCTAGGCCAACGGCGCCGCCGACCTGCCTGGTGGTATTGACCAGGCCGGCGGCCAGGCCAGCCTCGCTCGGCGGGACGTCGGCTGTTGCCGTGAGCGTCATGGGCACGAACGTGGTGCCGATGCCGAGGCCGAACAGCGCGAGCGGCACAAACATGTGGGTCCAGTAGCCGTCGCCGAAGGACAGCAGCGACATCCATAGCAGGCCGGCTGCCGACAGGGCCGGCCCAAGCACTAGCTGCCGACGAGGTCCGATCTTGGCGACGAGCCGGGGAGCAGCCAGAGCCCCGGCCAGTGTCATCGTGCCCGCGGGAAGGATGGCCAGGCCAGTGCGCAGCGGGCTGAATCCCACCACCTGCTGCAGGTACAGAGAGATGAAGAAGTACATGCCGAACAGCCCGGCCCCGACGGTCACTGCGATTCCGTTCGCGGCGGGTAGCGAACGGCGGCGGAAGATGCCGAGCGGCACCAGCGGGCTGGCGGCAACCCTGGACTCGATGACCAGCGCAGCGATCAGGAACGCCGCCCCGCCAGCCAGCGCCATGATGGTCTGTGTCGACGCCCACGAGGTGCTGTCGGTCCCGATGATGCCGTAAACGATCAGGGCGAGGCCAGCGGTAATGCTGACTGCACCCTCGATGTCCAGCCGCGCCCTGGACTGCGCGCCCTGCGACTCGGTCAACACCCGCGGCGCCACGACCAGCATGATCAACCCGATGGGCACGTTGACGAACAGCACCCATCGCCAGTCGAGAAGGTCGGTCAGCAGCCCGCCGGCGAGCACTCCCGCAGCGGCGCCGCTGGCCGCTGTGGCCGACCAGACGCCCATGGCCCTACGGCGCTCGGTCATCCCGGTAAATGTCGATGTGAGCAGGCTGAGCGAGGTTGGGGCCAGCACCGCGCCGCCCAGCCCCTGGGCGGCGCGAGCGGTGATCAGCCAGGTGCTGGTCTGTGCCAGTCCTCCGAACAGGCTAGCGGCGGTGAACAGCGCCAGGCCGACCAGGAACGCCCGCCGTCGGCCGAACAGGTCAGCAGCCCGGCCGCCGAGCATGAGAAAGCCGGCGAAGGTCAGCGTGTATGCGTTGACGACCCACTGTTCAGCGCTGATGGACAGCCCCAAGTCGTGTCGCATCTGCGGGAGCGCGACGTTCACTATTGACACGTCGAGTACGACCATGAACTGCGCGACGGCGCAGACGGTCAGCACGCCCCAGTGAACGCCTGCTCGAGACCTGGGTGGCAGCGAGGTGGTAGTGGCATCGCCAGCGTGTCGGTTCAGGGTCATGGCGCTTTCCTTATGATACGAAGCAGATCTGTTCCACAAGACTAACCGTTGTCGTATCCGGAACGCAACAGGGTTGTTCCGATATAGAATGCGGGCATGGAGCAGACAAGGCGCTCGGCCGGCCGACAGCGAGACCCACGGACCGACGTGGCGGCCGTCGATGCCGTCCTCGACCTGGTCAGCGCTGGAGCAACGCTGTCCGGGCTGTCGCTAGTAATGATCGCCGAGCACGCGGGCGTGTCGCGCAACTCCCTCTACCGGCGCTGGAAGACGAAGGATGCGTTGTACCTGGACGTCTTGGACGCGATTAACAAGCCGCTGCCGGTGTTCGATGGGCCGACCGCACGCCAGGACATCACCGCCCAGCTAGCGATCCTGATCCTGCGCACGCTCGACGCCAGGGCCGGCAGCATGCTCCGCGCCCTGCTGGCGGAGGCGGGGGCCTTCCCCGAGCTGCACCGGCGCTACTTCGAGGAGATCGTCACGCCTCGCCGAGAGGTCATGTACGGCATCATCCGCCGCGGCATGGCCGCTGGCGAGATTCGGACCGACGTCGACGTGGCGCTGGTCAACGAACTGCTCGTCGGCCCGATCCTCGCCCGCCTCGGCTCCGGGAACGCCGACAACCTGGACCCGGACAAGACCAGCAGGCAGCTCACCGACCTGGTCTTCGAGGGGATCGCAGCGCCCTGAGCCGGCCCGATCACGAGCGAATCTCAGCCCCAGTCCCGCCGCGGGCCGCCATTTCTGGATCTTGGACATCCCCGGCCACGGCCGAAGAGGGTCGGGGCTGTTGCTGGCGAGGCTGATGTTGCAATTTATAACCGGGCGCCGTACCTGACAGGCTAGGCTGCCCTGCATGTGGCTAGCATGTGCACTTATTATCCTATTTAGCGTCGGATTTGTGCTGCC
>JASHSO010000581.1 GCA_030038715.1 Streptosporangiaceae bacterium | reverse complement strand
CCCGCTCCATGGCATGCTGACCGGTATGAACGCTGCCGCGGTTGCCGGCACGGCGGGCTCGACTGGGCCGCCCGCCTCGGTGACGGTGATCGTTGGCGAGGAGGACCTGCTTGTCGAGCGTGCAGTCCGGGCGGCCGTGGCGGCTGTGCCCGGTCCAGACTCGGCGGCGCATCAGGTCGCCGCGGGGTCGCTCTCGGTCGGCGAGTTGTCGGCGCTGACAGCGCCCTCACTGTTCGGCGGTTGCTGTGTCGTCGTGGTAACTGACGCGCAGGACGCCAGCAAGGAGGTTGCCGCCGAGCTCAGCCGGCTGGCGACCTCGCCCGCACCCGACGTCTTCCTGGTGATCACCCATGGCGGCGGCGCCAAGAACAAGGCCCTAGTTGCCGATCTTCTTGATGCCGGGGCCAGGCGCGTGGACTGCCCGAGCATCAGGAGATTCGGCGAGCGGATGGAGTTCCTGCGGGCGGAGTTCGCCAGGCTGGGACGCCGGGCCGACGATTCAGGGCTGCGGTACCTGCTCGACGCGGTCGGCAACGACCTGCGAGAGCTGGCAGCTGCTTGCAGCCAGCTGGCCGCCGACACGGCTGGGGTCATCGGCCAGGCCACCGTTGCCCGGTACTACCGCGGCCGAGCCGAAGCCAGCGGGTTCTCGGTAGCAGATAAGGCCTGCGAGGGCGACCTAGCTGGTGCGCTCGAGCAGCTTCGCTGGGCGCTCGCCACGGGCACCTCGCCCGTGCTCATCAGCAGCGCGCTCGCCCAGGGACTGCGGACATTGGGCCTGGTCGGCTCGGCGGGCCGGGGCCTGAGCTCGAATGCGCTGGCGGCTGACCTTGGCATGCCATCGTGGCGCATCGACAAGGCACGACAGCAGCTGCCCGGCTGGACGGCTGCGACTCTAGCGGCAGCCCACGCCGCGGTCGCCGAGGCCGACGTGCAGGTCAAGGGAGAGGCAACAAGTGCGGGCTACGCACTTGAGCACGCGATCGGCACAATCGTCGCTTGCCGCGCTGGCACTCGGCGCGATGGTGGAGGGAGAAGCTGACGCCGTCAGCTCGCAGAGTGCTCCCGCGCCGTGCCCTGGCCCTCGCGCGGGCCGAACGGCGCGCCAGCGCAGCGACTTAGGCCTGCGTGAGCTGCTGAGCGCGCTTGGCGATGGCCGACTTGCGGTTGGCCGCCTGGTTCTTGTGGATGACACCCTTACTGGCAGCCTTGTCCAGCTTTGCTGAGGCGAGGCGCATCAGGTCAGCCGCCTCACCGACCAGCCCGGCGTCAGCGGCCTCGCGGAACTTGCGCACCGACGTCTTCAGCTCGGACTTCACGGCCTTGTTGCGCTGCCGGGCCTTCTCGTTCTGCTTGTTGCGCTTGATCTGGGACTTGATGTTTGCCACGCGAATGCCTCGTTACGGTTGATCTAGGCGGTCTGGCGGTACCCGGCACAAACCGGATCGGGGGCTCTCGGCATAGCGCCTCGTCCGGCAAGAACAGTGCGACGAGCACGGCATCGCGGACCGGGTGGGCACCCGCGGCCATGCACGCAGCCAGGGCGTAAGGATAGCCGAGATCAGCCCGGTAGCTCAAACTCGGCAGGTGCATCGGCGATGACCGTGATGGCTCGACCCGTCCAGTCGAGGCTGGCCCGGAACACCGCTATGCCGTGCTCGAGCGCCAGCGGACCGTTCCGGCCAGGGAGTTCCCCGTCGCCGACGTATCGCTCGATTCCGGCCACGAGGTCAGCAAGCGCGGCTTGTAGGCAGCGGAGAAAGGCCAGGGTCTCCTCTTGTGACAGCTGCCTCTCCATCATCGCGAACCGCATCAAGTGCATGCCGAGGTCATGCGAAACCCGGGCCGGATTGACAGGCTCGCGTATCCACGCTGCGTGCACGGCGCGGCCCTGCGCCGTGACCTGGTAGACGTGCCGCTGACGGCGGGCGCCGTCAGACTTGCCTGTGGACTGCCGCAGCAGGCCGCGTCGCTCGAGCCGCCGCAGGGCCGGGTAGAGCGCCCCTGAGCTTGGCTGGTAGACGCTAGCGGGCGTGGTGGCGAAGTACTGCTTGAGGTCATAGCCCGACTGGGGCCTGGCTGCGATCAGGCCTATCAGCACTTGCTCGAATCCGGTCAGGAGGGAGCCCGCCATGACCTGAGAGCCTAGACGGTGTCCGGTCACGATCCAGCCTTTCCGACCTTGCATTAGGTCGAATCGACCTATAGCGTAATCATGCCGACAGCGCATCCACCGGTGAGGAGACGGGCATGCCGGAGGTGAAGGTGCGGCGCCGCGGTATCTCGGCCGAAGCAGCGGCCACCGTGATCCGGGGCGCGCTTGGCGATGGAGTTGAGGTTAGCTATCCGGCCGAGAGGCAACTCGAAGTCCGGCGCGGAGCCGTGGCCCGGGCCAAGCTCAGGATGACCGAGGAGCCTGGAGGAACTCGATTTACGGTCCGTGGCGCCGGGCTGCCGACACCACTGCTCCTGTTCGTGTTCCGGGCTATCAACGACAGGGGCATAGCCCGGCAGGTTGCAGACGCGATCGCAGAGCACCCCGGTTTCCGCGACGGGCAGGGCTGACGCCGAGCTAGCAACGGCGGACCGGTGGGCCAGCAGCGCTTGGCCGTGCGCCTGAGTGCTCTGCGGGCATGCAAGCATAGACGGCGTGCCTGCGAGTCCTGAGCAACCAGCGGCCGGGCCCGCCGCGCCAGAGCGCGCCACGGCGGGGCCGCCGGTTGGTCGTGCCCAGCCCGGCCGGTTGTCGACCGCAGCGACTGACCAGGCGGTGATCCGCAACTTCTGCATCATCGCGCACATCGATCACGGGAAGTCGACCCTGGCCGACCGGATGCTTCAGCTCACCGGAGTAGTCGATGCCCGGCAGATGCGGGCCCAGTACCTGGACCGGATGGACATCGAGCGCGAACGCGGCATCACCATCAAGAGCCAGGCAGTCCGGCTGCCCTGGCGCGGTGCGGATGGCACCCAATACGTGCTGAACCTGATCGACACGCCTGGCCACGTCGACTTCACCTATGAGGTCTCCAGGTCGCTGGCCGCCTGCGAGGGCGCGATCTTGCTGGTCGACGCGGCTCAGGGTATCGAGGCGCAGACCCTGGCCAACCTCTACCTAGCACTCGAGGCTGACCTGCACCTGATCCCGGTGCTGAACAAGATCGACCTGCCTGCGGCCCAGCCGGAGAAGTACGCGGCCGAGCTGGCGAATATCATCGGCTGCGACGCCTCCGACGTGCTCAGAGTCTCGGCAAAGACCGGCGAAGGGGTGGCTGAACTGCTCGACACCGTGATCGCGCAGGTACCGCCGCCAAGCGGCAACCCGCACGCTCCGGCCCGGGCACTGATCTTCGACTCGGTCTACGACACCTACCGTGGCGTGGTCACCTACGTCCGTGTTGTCGACGGGAAGCTGAGCAGGCGCGAGCGGGTGCTGATGCTGTCGACCAAGGCCGTCCACGACACCCTGGAGATCGGGGTGATCTCACCTGAGCCGGTGCCCACGGAGGCCCTTGGCGCCGGCGAGGTCGGCTACCTGATCACCGGTGTCAAGAACGTCAGGCAGGCCCGCGTCGGCGACACGCTGACGAGCGCGGCCAGCCCGGCGACGCGACCGCTGCCGGGTTACGCCAATCCCAAGCCCATGGTTTTCTCCGGCCTGTACCCGATGGACGGTGACGATTACCCTGAGCTGCGCGACGCGCTGGACAAGCTTCGGCTGAACGACGCCTCGCTGGTCTACGAGCCGGAGACCTCGACCGCTCTTGGATTCGGCTTCCGCTGCGGCTTCCTTGGGCTGCTGCACATGGAGATAGTCAGGGAGCGCCTCGAGCGTGAATTCGGCCTCGTGCTCATCTCTACGGCCCCGAACGTGGTCTACCGAGTGGTGCTGGAGTCTGGCGGCGAGAGCATTGTCACGAACCCCAGCGAGTTCCCCGACGGCAAGGTCGCGAAGGTGTTCGAGCCCGTCGTCCGTGCGACGGTGCTGGCGCCGTCCGACTACGTCGGAGCGATCATGGAACTATGCCAGAGCCGCCGCGGCGCCCTGCTGGGCATGGAGTACCTGTCGACCGACCGAGTTGAGATCCGCTACACGATGCCGCTCGCGGAGATCATCTTCGACTTTTTCGACCAGCTCAAGTCTCGGACGCGCGGCTACGCGTCGCTGGACTACGAGCCGGCCGGGGAGCAGGAAGCCGACCTGGTCAAGGTGGACATTCTGCTGCAGGGCGAGCCGGTGGACGCGTTCAGCCAGGTCGTGCACGCCGACAAGGCGCGCGACTACGGCCTGGCCATGACCGCCAGGCTGAGGGAACTGATCCCGCGCCAGCAGTTCGAGGTGCCGATCCAGGCGGCGATCGGGTCACGAGTCATAGCCCGCGAGAACATCCGCGCGCTGCGCAAGGACGTACTGGCCAAGTGCTACGGGGGCGACATCACTCGCAAGCGCAAGCTGCTGGAGAAGCAGAAGGAAGGCAAGCGCCGGATGAAGGTGATCGGCCGGGTCGAGGTGCCGCAGGAGGCCTTCGTCGCAGCCCTGTCCACCGAACAGGCCCCTGAGCGGAAGCGCTAGCTGGCGCACTTGGCCGCCTGGATCCGGCTCAGCCTCGGGTGCTCAACCCAGACGCCACATTGTCGAAGACCACGATGGCGAAGATGATCGCGAGGATCGTCAAGATCACTCCGATGACGCCGAGCGTGATGCCGGCCACCGCCATGCCGTGGCCGTCCTCACCAGATTCGCGGATCTGCTTGAGCGACATGATGCCGAGGATGATCGCTGGCGCGCCCGCGAGCGGGCCCACAGCGACCTGGCCGATACCGCAGCAGAGCGCCGCTATGGCCAGCGAGTTAGTGTGGCGAGGCACGACAGCGGCAGGTGCCCCGTAGTAGTCCCGCCTGAACTGTTCGCTTAGCGGCTGGCTGGCCTGGCCGGGTGGGGCGTAGGGCGGCAGCTGGCCCGGCTGAGCGTGGACGCTGGGCGCTGCGTAGGGCGGCGGTGGTGGCGGCTGGCCCGGCTGAGCAGACCGGCCGGATCGGGCGGACGGCGGCGGGTCGAAGGGCCTGGGTGGAAGCTGGTCCTGGGCGCCAGGCTGGCCTGGCTCTGCTCCGAAGCTGCCTGCACTCATCTGTGTCCCCTCAGCCCGCGGGTTCGCAGGCTTCCAGTATGACTCACCAGGTTTACCGCCGAACGGAGGAGCTTTTATGGCAGGCCCGCACCCGTAACGACCTGCATACCGTCCGAGGCGGGTTAAGTCCGGCCGCGGCGGCAGCGTCGCGAGCCGCTCTTCCCGTGCACGACCTGTGGACCGCCGAAGACGTCATCCAGGACGTCTTCGCTGGTGGTGAGGCGGCGGTAACCCGTTCGACTGCCACGATGGCGTCAGATACCGTCGGACCATGCCAGGGGCCAGGGTCGTCTCGGTAAACCGCGGCATGGTAACCGACTTCGTGACCAGCGGCGTGCCTGGTCAGACGGCGGTCGGCAGGCGGCCAGCCATCGGTCCGGTAGCCGTACGCAGCACCACGGCCGGGTTCGAGCCGGCCGAAGGCTCGGTCGAAGCGGGTACCGAGCTTGCGATCACCAGCAGGCCGGACGCTGCGGTGACCGTCGCCGGGTCGATGCGCGCCTACTACGGTGACGCGACCTGATGGCCACCTTGTTCCAGGTCGAGGGACGGGGCAGCGCGTGGGGCGAGATCGGCGCGCCGGTTCTGAGCCGGACCTGACCGGCTGCGGGCCGGGCCGCTGCGGGCTAAGGCGCTGAGGATGCCTGGGCAGCCGCCAGATGGCGAGCCCGTTCCTCTTGACGGCCGCCTGCCCGACTCTGCTGCACAGCGGCTGGGCGGCTCTCCCTTCGGCGTGTACGTGCATGTTCCTTTCTGCGTGACCCGGTGCGGGTACTGCGACTTCAACACCTATACGGCAGCCGAGCTTGGCCCGGGGGCTTCGCGAGCCTCTTACCCGGGCCTTGCCATCGAAGAGATCAGGATGGCTGGCCGGTTGCTCGCCGGACGGGCTGGCCCGGTGCGCACCGTCTTTTTCGGCGGCGGCACGCCGACGCTGCTGCCTCCCGAGGACCTAGCGGCCATCCTGAGGGCAATCGACGCAGAGCTAGGCCTGGCCGGCGACGCAGAGGTGACCACCGAGGCCAATCCGGAGACCGTCGACGAGGGTGTGCTGGCGCGGTTGCGGGCCGTCGGCTTCACCCGAGTCTCCCTCGGCATGCAGAGCAGTGCGCCGCACGTGCTGAAGGTGCTGGACCGGGTGCACCAGCCCGGCAGGCCGGAACGGTGCGTGACCTGGGCGCGGGCGGCTGGGTTCGGCCATGTCAACCTGGACCTCATCTACGGCACGCCAGGCGAGAGCGACGCCGACTGGAAGCTGTCGCTGGAGCACGCGCTCGCGGCCGGCCCCGACCATATCTCGGCCTACTCGCTGATCGTCGAGGACGGTACCAGGCTGGCCGCCCGGATACGGCGCGGCGAACTGCCACCGCCCGACGACGACGTGCTGGCCGACCGGTATCTGATGGCCGACGAAATCCTGGCTGGCGCCGGGCTTGGCTGGTACGAGGTCTCTAACTGGGCGGTCGGCGGGGAGTCGGCGTGCCGCCACAACCTGCTCTACTGGACCGGCGGCGACTGGTGGGGCGTCGGGCCCGGGGCGCACAGCCACCTGGGCGGTACCCGCTGGTGGAACGTCCGGCACCCGGCTTCCTACGCCGGCCGACTCGCGGCCGGCCGCAGCCCCGGCCGGGCCAGGGAGGTCCTAACTGACGCGCAACGGATGACCGAGCGGATCATGCTGACGACCCGGCTTGCCTCGGGCTGCCCGGTAGCCTGGCTGAGCCCGGCTGGACAGGCTGCTGCCCGGCAGGCCACGGCCGATGGCCTGGCTAGCTCCCGCGCGCTGGCCAGTGGCAGGGTCGAGCTGACAAGGACTGGCAGGCTGCTGGCCGACGCGGTGATCCGCGGCCTAACTGGCTGATCAGGCGATCTGTCCCGGTGCCAGGATTCGGCCATAGACTTGGCACTCAGGACCGGCGAGTGCCAGGGAGGTGAACGCGTGCTTGACGACAGGAAACTGGCGGTGCTGCGCGCCATCGTGGAGGACTTCGTCTCCACGAACGAGCCCGTGGGCTCCAAGTCCCTCGTGGACCGTCACAACCTGGATGTCTCGCCCGCCACCATCCGCAACGACATGGCAGTGCTCGAGGAGCAGGGCTTTATCGTTCAGCCGCACACCAGCGCCGGACGGGTGCCGACGGACCAGGGCTACCGGCTCTTTGTGGACCGGCTGTCCGGGATCAAGCCGCTCTCCACGGCCGAGCGCCGTGCCATCGAGACGTTCCTGGCTGGGGCGTACGACCTTGACGACGTAGTCCTGCGGACTGTGCGGCTGCTGGCCCAGCTGACCAGGCAGGTGGCTGTGGTGCAGTACCCGTCGCTGACCCGGTCCGCGGTCCGTCACATCGAGCTGGTGCCGCTGGCGGACCGTCGGCTCCTGCTCGTCCTGATCACCGACACCGGCCGCGTGGAGCAGCGCACCGTGGAAGTGCCCGGGAAGATTGGCGATGACGCGATCTCGCACCTGCGCGCCGTGCTGAACGCCTTCCTGGACGGCCGCAAGCTAGCCGACGTGGCCTCCGTCGTCGCCGAACTGCCAGCGAAGGTGACTCAGAGCGAACGGCCCAATGCCGCTGCGGTGCTGTCGGTGATCGTGGAGACTCTGGTCGAGCGGAACGAGGAGCGGGTCATCGTGGGGGGTGCCTCGAATCTCACCCCCGCGGACTTCTCCAGGGGATTGCAGGAGGTTCTTGAGGCGTTGGAGGAACAGGTGGTCCTCATGCGCCTGCTCGGCGACTCGGGCGACCACGCGTCCGTGACCGTCCGCATCGGATCGGAGAACGGGCAGCGGCTGCGGGGCACCTCGCTGGTGAGTTCCGGTTACGGAGCCGGCGAGCGCGCTCTGGCCAGGCTTGGAGTGCTTGGTCCGACCCGGATGGACTACCCGACGGCGATGGGAGCGGTTGGCGCGGTGGCACGATATGTGGGCCAGATCTTGGCGGAGTCCTAGGAATGCCGGTGGCTAACGACTACTACGGGATTCTCGGTGTGCGCCGGGACGCGGATGCCGAGGAGATCAAGAAGGCGTACCGGCGCCTGGCCCGCGAACTGCACCCTGATGTCAATCCCGACCCGCACCTGCAGGAGCGGTTCAAGGAAGTGACTCGCGCCTACGAGGTACTGTCCGACCCGGAGAAGCGTCAGATGTACGACCTGGGTGCGGATCCGTACGCGCGCGGCCCTGCGGGAGCAGGCGGATTCGGGGCGGCCGGGTTCCCATTCAGCGACTTGATGGACGCGTTCTTCGGCGGCGGAACCGCCGCTCGCGGGCCGCGCAGCAGGGCGAGGCGCGGCAGGAACGCCACGATCCGGGTGGACCTGGACCTGTCAGAGTGCGCGTTCGGCACTACTCGGGAACTGGTCGTGGATA
>JASHSO010000580.1 GCA_030038715.1 Streptosporangiaceae bacterium | reverse complement strand
GCCGGGTTTGCCCGGCCGTAGTTCCGCCAGTCTGCGCATCGCATCCTGCGGTACGCCCAGCACACCAAGCTCGGTGCCCTGCTGCTGATCGGTCATGGCGCTCCCTTAGCTTGCTTGGTCAGGTCAATTCGATGTCCATCGACGACGTGCTCGTCACTGGCCAAGCCGGACTCGCGCGGCCTGGCGCCGCTGCGGATCTAGCGACATAATCGCCAGCGGCGGCGCGGCCTTGACCGCACGCCGGCCGAACTGCGCGATCGCAGTGCCGATAATCGTCGCCTCGACGACGTGGTCCTTGCGCCCCTCTTGCACAGGGCACTCATGCTCGCCCACCCGGATGTCCATCCGCTGGACGACCACGCCGTCGGCGCCGTGGGCGGCGACGTCCCGCTCAAGCTGGCGGCGGGCGTCATGCCGGGTGTCATTGACGAGCTCGGTGAAGCCCTGGACCTCGGTGTTCCCCGATCCCCACCGAGTCTGGCTGACCGTCTGCCAGTCGTCGTGCCGAGCGCCGATCGAAATGCCGAGGACCAGGCCGACCGGCACCCACCCGGCCAGGATCAGCTTGGCGAAGTCCTGACCGGACAGATCGGAGGTGAATGGGCTCTTCAGCGCCGTGCTGCTGGGCGCGCGAACTGCCGTCCCGATGGCCTTGAACTCTAGTCCGCCCGCCGGAAACCCGCCGATGCTCAATGTGACGCCGACGACGCCGTTACCGCCTAGCTCCTGGCACTCGGCTGTCATCCGCCCGATCGCGGTCCTGCGGGCCTGGTACATGGTGGCCACCAGCGGCGCATAAGAGCCCAGCGTGCCTGCCCCCGAGACTGCCGTCACTCCGCGGTAGGGTCCCGCGTAGCCGGGATAGCGGCCGAAGCCGTACGCCATCGCTGCCGGGCACCCGTATCCCCCGACGTACCCGATGTTGAAGACCGCGGCTCCCAGCACCTGCCCGACCGGCTCGAAGCCCGCGCTCCTGATCGCGGTGAACTCGTCCGCTGTCAGAGCCGAGCCCCAGGTGCCGCTGCGCCGGATCTCGGCCATCCGCGCCTCGGCGGCCGGAGGCAGGCCGCTTGCCGGCTGGTCGACTGACAAGATCTACGCCCCCTTGCTGGGCTTCCTGCCGCTGGCCATCACCTTACAAGACCTGCGGCAGCCGGCCCAGCAAGCGCCACGATCGCTGCTGGCACCCGATTTAGTCGTCGTCGGCTGCGTCCCACTCCTCGTTCCGCCGCCGTACCGTCTCCAGCGCCCTGGCCGCATCCTCCCGGGTCGGATACGGACCAAGCCGGTCCTTTCCCGGGCAGCCGTCATCGCCTTCCACGGTCATGTGCTTGAGGCAGAACCACCAGCGCTGTTCACCGTCCATGGCCACTAGACTCCCAGATCATGGCAGTCATGCTTCAACCCGGTCGGGTCTCCCCGCAGCGTGCCGTCCCGCCACACATCGCCCGTCCCGAGTACGTGGGCCGGCGCGCACCGCGCGGCGGCGAGCGCGACGTCAAGGACGCCGAGACTGTCGAGCGTATGCGCGTCGCCGGGCGCATCGCCGCGCAGGCCCTAGTCGAGGTCGGCAGGCACGTCGCGCCGGGCGTCACGACAGACGAGCTGGACCGGATCGGCCACGAGTTCCTCTGCGACCACGGCGCCTACCCCAGCACTCTCGGCTACCGCGGCTTCCCGAAATCGCTCTGCACCTCGCTGAACGAAGTGATCTGCCACGGGATCCCCGATGACACGGTCATCGCCGACGGGGACATCGTGAACATCGATATCACCGCCTACATCGGCGGCGTGCACGGCGACACCAATGCCACCTTCGGCGCCGGCTCGGTCAGCGAGGAGTCCGCTCGGCTCATCGAGCGCACCAAAGAGGCGATGATGCGAGGCATTCGCGCCGTCGCGCCTGGCCGGCCGCTCAACGCAATTGGGCGCGTCATCGAGTCCTACGCTCGCAGGTTCGGCTACGGAGTGGTCCGGGACTTCACCGGACACGGGATTGGCACGACATTTCACTCCGGCCTGGTAGTTCCCCACTTCGACGACCCTTCGGTCGACGTGATCATGGAACAGGGAATGACGTTCACGATCGAGCCGATGCTGACGCTCGGCACTGTCGACTACGAGGTCTGGCCAGACGGCTGGACCGTGCTCACAGCGGACCGGAGGCGGACGGCCCAGTTCGAGCACACTCTGGTCGTGACCGCCGATGGCTGCGAGATCCTCACGTTGCCCTGATCGGGCCGGGCGGCTGAGCCACGCCGGAAGGTACCAGGCTCGCTCGCCGAGCACCGCAAGGGCCGCGGGCAGCACGACGCCGCGCACGATAGTCGCGTCGATAAGCACGGCAACCGCCAGGCCGACGCCCAGCATCTTGACATCGATCATGTCCAGCGTTGCGAAGATCGAGAAAACCGCGACCATGATCACTGCGGCGCTGGTGACTACTCCGGCGGACCTGCCGACGCCGTCAACGATCGAGTCTCGCGTGCTCGCGCCCGCCGACCACAACTCCCTGATCCTGCTGAGGATGAAGACGTGATAGTCCATGCTCAGCCCGAACAGCATGACGAACGTGAAAAGAGGTACCCACGGGATCAGCGCACCGAAGGAGGTAAAGCCCAGCAGCGACTGCAGGTGGCCGTCCTGGAAGATGAGTGTCACCACGCCGTATGCGCCGCCTACCGACAGCAGGTTCAGGCCGATCGACACCACCGGGATCGTGACGCTGCGGAAGGCAAGCATGAGCAGCACGAAAGCCAGCAGGGCCACGGTGAGGAATACCAGCGGAGTGCGCGCGTGCAACGTCGATAGCAGGTCGTAACTGGAGGCCGTGTTCCCGGTGACGGCAAAGCTCGCTCCCGGCACCCGGCCGATCGTCGCTGGAAGGATCTTGTTTTCCAGCGTCAGCAGCGCGTGGTCGGAGGCCTTGCTCGTGCCGTCGCCGGCCAATGGCACCTGGATGACCAGCGCCTTTCCGCCCGCCACGGCGCTGGCGCTGATCGGGCCGTGGATGGCCCCGCCGGCCGCTGCGCGGGCTCTCAGCGCGCCGATTGCCCGCTGCATACTGGGGCTTACCAGCTCCGAGCCGGTCACCACGACGTCGGCTGGGGCCGGCTTGGCGGGAAATTCGCGTTGGATGTCGGAAAGCACTCGCACCACGCCGATATTGCCTGGCAGGTCGATGGCGGGACTGGACAGGCGCATGCCGAGCGCCGGGGCGCACAGGGCCAGCAGCGCTACGACCGCGATCCCGCCGAATAGCAGCGGTCGGCCGACAACCCGCCGTGCCAGGCCTGCCCATAGCCGGGAGGGCCGCGGATGGGTCAAGCGGCGGCCAAGGTAAGGAAGTTGCAGACGGTCCGCCCACGGACCCAGCCAGGACAGCAGTGCAGGCAGGAAGAACAGCGAGCCAAGCACGGCGATGCCGACCACCATGATCGTCCCGAAGGCGATGCCGGTGAAGATGTCGATGCCAGTCAGGAACAGCCCGGCCAGCGAGACCATGACGGTGCCGCCCGAGATCAGGATGGCCCTGCCCGAGGTGGCGGCCGCGATGCCGACGACCTGCTGGTTGCCAAGCCCGCTCATCCGCTCTTCGCGTTCTCGGCGCAGGTAGAACAGCGAGTAGTCGACGCCGACAGCCATGCCGATGACCAGGACGAGTTCGGATGTGCCGGACCCGACAGGGAACCACTGGCCCGCCACGCCTAGCAGCGCCACGGAAGTGATGACTGCGGTCCCCGCGAGCAGGACCGGAATGCCGGCGGCGACGACCGCGCCGAACACGCCAACCAGCAACAGCAATGTCAGCGGGATCGAGGTCCACTCCGACTGCCGGAAGTCACGCCCGAGCAGCGCATTGGCCGCCCTGCTCGTGCTCGCGTCGCCGGCCTCGCTGACCAGCATCCCCGGGTGATCTGCCTGGACGTGGCGTACCGCGGCGAGGTCGGCCAGCACGGTGGCGTCGGCCTGGCCACTCGGTCCTGGCACTGTGAAGGTCACCAGGGCCGCGTCGCCGCTGCGGGCCACTAGGCCGCGACCATCGTGCGGTGACGGAGCCCGGATGTCGGCGGCCGCCTGCGGCCTGGCCGCCAGCGCCTGCACCACCTGCCGGACTACCTGCATGACCTCCGTCGCTGCATCGTGTTCCAGGTTCCTGGCCGGAGTCTCGATCAGCACGCTTTCGGACGGCGGCGTCACGACGCCGAGGCTGGTCAGCACCTTCTCTGCGCGGCCGGCCTGGCCAGGGTCATATTGCTGAGCCCCGGGCGAGGTGACGAACTGGCCGGCGATGAATGCGGCAAGTACAAACCCCAGCCAGGCGAACACCGCGGTCTTGCGGTGCCGGGCACTCCAGCAGGCGATTCGCTCGACAAGTGGCGTTCTGGCCCGCGCACGGGGCACGGCGGCGTGAGAGAGCAGGCCCATGGGTCGCTGTCCGGCTCGGGAATATCGGCGGGCGAGCGGACGGCGCGCCGGGTGCCAAGGGCGTCGAGTCGGATCGCTCCCGCCGACTGTAGCCGGGGCAGCGTAGTGCACAGACCACCCGCCTCACAGCGCATGACCTGTTTGCCGCAGATGCCAGCCTCGGGGCACGACACGGGGTAACTTGCAATTCCAGGCGGTTCGCGACACCGGGCGGTGCCGGACGCGCGTGGCACCGGACGCTTTCCCGCGGCCCGGGGCCTCCCGCGCAGCCGGCCAGGGGACCGCGCCGGTCGCGTACGGAGGTCGCAGTGAGTCGGTCGTCGGTGCTGACCAAACCCGCCCATGCCGCAGCGCAGCGGCCTGCCGGGCGGTCGCGCCGGGCAGCATGGCTAGTGCCATGCTGCTACCTGCTGGCCGCATTCGCGCTGACCTGGCACCTGTGGCCAGACCCGGCGGGGCGCGTCCCCGCCCTCCCGGGCAGCCACGCGGCCATCTCGAACGACGTCTACCTGACTGCGTGGTCGCTGCGCTACGTAGCTGCATCGATAGCGCACTTCCATCTCCCCGACCTGGTCACGACACAGCTGAACTGGCCGCGAGGCATAAACCTGATGTGGAACACCTCGCTGCTCCTGCCGGCGCTGGTGCTGACCCCGGTGACGCTGGTGGCCGGCCCGACCGTCAGCATGGCAATTCTGCTAGTGCTCGGCTTCGCCGGCTCAGCAACGACCATGTTCTGGGTGGCGCGCAGGTGGGGCGCCAGTACCGGCGCAGCAACCCTGGCGGGAGCGGTGTACGGCTTCTCCCCGGCCATGCGCGTCGCGGCAGATGCGCATTACCATCTGCAACTCGCGTTCCTGCCGCCCCTGATCGTCCACCTCGTGCTGCGCCTGGCAACCGGCCAGGGCCGCGCGCCACGGACCGGACTCTGGCTCGGCCTGACCGTGGCCGCTCAGTTCTTCATCGCCGAGGAGCTGCTGGTCGACACCATACTGGCCGGGGTAATCGTGCTCACCGTGCTGGCCGCGAGCAGGCCGTCGCGGATTGCTGCGAGCCTCGGGGATTTCGGCGCCGGCCTTGGCGTCGCGGTCTGCGTCGCGGCAATCCTGTGCGGTTACCCGCTCTCACGGCAGCTATTCGGCCCGCTGCACGAGTCCGGCAGCCCATGGCGCGTAGCCAAGTACGGGAACCGGCCAGCCGATTTCGTCACAGCACCGCCCAGCATGCTGCTGCACGGCCCCGGCTTCTTGGCCTACCTGACCCGCACAGGACAGCGGCTCGTCGAGGACTTCTGCTATCTCGGCTGGCCGATGCTCGTGCTCCTGGTCCTGCTCACCGTCCTGTGCTGGCGCGACCTGCGTGCCCGGATAGCCGGCGTCACCTTCGTCGTGCTCGAGGTGCTCAGCCTGGGCGGGCGGCCGCTCACCCTGGGAGCGTGGCAGGTCCCGGCCGACAATTTGCCCTGGTACTGGCTGCGCCACCTGCCGGGACTCAGCCAAGTGTTGCCGAACCGGCTCTCCCTGCTCGCCGACGGCGCCGGAGCGCTCCTGCTCGCCTTCGCCGCCGACCGGGTGTGGCGGGCCGCCGCAGCCAGCAGGGACTGGCGCGGGCCCGCGCTGCTGAGCGGCGCTGCCCTGGCGCTCGCCGCGGCGCTCGTCCCGGTCTTGCCGGCGCCGATCCAGGCGACGGCCGTGCCAGCGGTGCCGGCCGGGTTCCAGCAGGTGCTAGCGGGCCTGCATCTCAAGCCGGACGCGGCCGTGCTGGTGCTGCCGATCAACGGTGCCTACGCCATGGAACTGCAGGCACTCACCGGAGACGCCTTCTCCGTCGTCGGTGGGTATTGCATCGTGCCTGACAAGGCAGGCCATGCGACGCCGTGCGGGACACACTCGACCCTGACCATCGACCAGCAGACCACCCAGCTCAGGCTGACCTGGCTCGCGGTGAACGAGCGCAGAAGCGGGCCGTCGCACCGGACCATGGACCGCGCCATCAGGGACTGGCGGCCCACGGCAGTGATCACCATGGCGAGCCCCAACTCCCGGCTCGGCCGCTATCTGTACGGCTTCTTCGGGCGACCGACGGCACGCGATGGTCAAGTCACCGGCTGGCGGGTGCACAGGAACGGCCGGTAGGCCCGCACTAGCGCGGCCGCCGTGCGCGATGATAAGGACCCATGGGCGAGCTGATCCTGCTCCGGCACGGTGAGACCGAGTGGAGCCGATCCGGCCAGCACACCGGCAGAACCGACGTACCGCTCACCCCGGCGGGCGAAGCAACCGCCGCAGCGCTGGCGCCGGTGCTGGCCAGGCTGCAGATCACGGCCGCATTCACCAGCCCCGCGAGCCGTGCCCAGCGGACTGCGGAGCTAGCCGGGCTGGATGCCAAGCCCGAGCCCGACCTGCAGGAATGGGACTACGGCGGATACGAGGGCCGCACCACGGCGCAGATCAGACAGCAGCGGCCCGGCTGGCTGCTGTGGCGCGACGGCGTGATCCGCGGTGATGCCGAGCATCCGGGCGAGACAGTGCAGCAGGTCGGAGCGCGCGCGGACGCAGCGCTCGCCCGGGTCCGTCCACTGCTCGATCACGGCAACGTGGCGCTCGTCGCCCACGGGCACCTGCTCCGCGTGCTGACCGCTCGCTGGCTGCGGCTCGAGCCCTCCGCCGGGCGGTGCTTCCGGCTCGACACCGGCACGATCAGCATGCTTGGCACAGAGCACGGCGAGCCCGTGATCATGTCATGGAACGTCCCGCCCGCAGGGATCTGAGGACCTTCGCGATGCGCGATCGCTGCCAGGACGTCCAAACGCGCGCCGGGTCGTGCGTCAGTTTCATGGAGCGCGGGTTGGGTCCTCCGTGCCGTGCCGACTGGCATTAGGCAGCGCTGCGCCGCAGCCGCCTGGCGATCGCTGCACCGGGAACGAGCAGCAGTTCGGGCGGGACGCGCGTGGTGGACTCGAATGCCGCCCGCAGCGCGAGCGTGACGGCCGCGTCGCTGAGCGGTACGACGGGGACGCCGTAGAGCTGGCGCGCCCATGGCGGCAGGCTGGCGAACGCGAGCATGTTGAGCGGGGGCGCGAATACCCGCAGCGGCAGGAACGCCAGCGGCACCCTAGGCGTGAACGACTGACGCAGCGCCTGACGTGCCTCAGCAGTGGCGTGTAGCTGCGGCCTGATGGCGTCGAAGTAGGCCTCGAGCTCGGCCATGGTAGCGGGCACGCCGGCCGGGTCGAGGCCGACCACGGCAGCGCTGCGCCGCTGCTCGTCCACGAACGTGTCCAGCTCGGCAGCCGTCACATGCACACCGCTGCGCCGCGCTATCTCGGCCTCCGAGGCGATCTCCGCGCAGTGCACCCACAGCAACAGCTCGGGTTCGTCGAGCCTGAACCGCCGGCCGTCGCAGTCCACGCCGGTCAGCGTGGCGTGAATACGCCGCAGCCGGGCCCCGGCGCGCTCGACCTCGGTGAGCGTGCCATACGTCCGCACCTGGACGAACCTGATGGTCCTGGTAAACCGCCCCCATGCCTCGCTCGGCCGGGCGAAGGAGGTGTTCTGCCACGTGCCTCGCATCACCGTCGGGTGCAGGGCCTGCATGTACAGCGCCCGCATGCCCGCCACCCACATCACCGGCTGCCCCATGATCCGCCAGGTCACCGAATCGGGCCCGAACAGACCGTAGTCGCTGATTGCACCTCGCCTTCGATGCGCTGTGACGTCCGAGCCTGCTGGCCTCACCAGGCGGGCCTCCAATCTCAGCGCGACACCTCAGCGCGGGCGGGTCTCCTCCCGCAGCCAGTCTAGGTAAGACGACGACCCGGCCACGATCGGTGTCGCAATGATCTCTGGCTCGTCGTAACTGTGCCGATCGGCAAGGAACTCTGCCAGATCCTCGAACCTGTCGGCTGGCAGCTTGAGCATGATGAGCCACTCCTCGGCTCGCTCCATCTCGTCTTCCCACCAGAAAGCACTGGCGATCGGCCCGGTGACCTGGGCGCATGCGGCGAGCCTGGCCTGCACGGCAGCTTGCGCGAGCTCCACTGCCTCAGCCCGGGAGTCGGTGGTCGTCTGCACCTGAAGGAACTGCGGCACGGTGCCTGGCTCTGGCCGCTGGGCTGGCATGCGCTTGATCGTACGCCCACCGGGCACCTGGCCGCGTCGGCCCGTCAGGACCGCCCAGCTCGGTCAGTAGCCGTAGCCCGATGACGACGAGGAGGACGACGGAGTAGCCTTTGCCGCCGGCTTAGCCCCCGATGGCGTCATCGCCCACCACAGGCCGCCGGACAGGTTCTGGCCGTTGCCGCTAACCTGGCCCGGAGCGGTGTCGGCGACATAGGTGTAGAGAGGGTGCCCGTCATAGGTGGCCTGCGTCTGGCCGTTCGACCGCGTGATCGTGCCGAAGGCACCCGACAGGGTCGTCCCCGCAGCCGCCTTCGCCGTGCCGATCAGCGGCGCCCAGTAGCCGAGGCACGTGCCAGTGCAGTTGGACTTTGTCGGGGTGTCATTGGCGAACCAATACAGCGTGTAACCGCTGGCGTTCGTCAGTACCGTTCCCACGCTCGTGCTGCGCGTCTTGATCGTCACAGTGCCAGCCGCCGCGGCTGGCGTCGTGGTGGTCGTCGGCGTACTCGTGCTGGAACTCGGCGGGGTCGTGGTGCTGCTGCCGCATGCCGCCAGGACCATAGCTGCCGCTCCGGCCGCCAGTGGCACTGTCCACCACCGATTACGCATGGTCGTTATCTCCGATCCCAGGGGCCTGATGGCCCTTGCTAACCCCTGATCACGTGCCGACGGCCTGGTTCGTTCACGACAAGGCGCCCGGATCGGATATCCGCTGGCACAGCCATGCCAGCGAGAGCGGGTAGCGGTACTCGATCGCGGCGTGGCTGGCGTCGAACAGCTCGAAGTGCACTACTTGGTCTGCGACGCCGATGCGCCGCAGTTCGGCGCGGAATGCCTCGGCGCCTACGTCGAGGAAGTAGTCGTCCCTGGTTCCTGCGTCGATCCAGATGGCACGCTGCGACCGCAGCGCGTCGGCATGCGCGGACACCATGCGGACCGGGTCGAACGCGAGCCAGCGCCGCCACACCTCGGGGCGCAGCACACCGGTGGCGGGATCGAAGGGTAGCTCCACGGTCCCGTCGGCGCGGGCAGAAAAGCATGCTGCGACCCCCAGCAACCCGAGTAGTGTGCCGTCGTCCTGGTTGGTGAATGCCGCGCGCGAGCAGAAGTCGTCCCACCATCGCCAGATGTCGCCGTCGAACGCGCGCAATGCCCGGACGGCCGTGCCGAAGTCCCGGAGGTAGCAGTACTCATACAGGGCATCTCCCGCGTGCGTGGCCAGCGCGGCGAACAGGTCGGGCCGGAGCATTGGCGTGATCATGGCACCGAAGCCGCCGCTGGACTTGCCCATGATCGCCCGGTGCGCGCGGCCTGTGATCGTCCGGTAATGCGAGTCGACCCACGGCACGACCTCGTCACACAGATAGGAGTGATATCGCCCGGTCCCCGGCGAGTCCACGAACTGGCTGCCGCCATACCGCGTCCAGGCATCTACGTAGACCACGATCGCCGGCGGCGCCGCGCCAGTGGCGAACGCCGAGTCGGCCGCCTCGGGGAACGGCTGGCGAAAGGCCGATCTGTTCCGCCACATCGCCAGATGCCCGGTGTATCCCTGGATCACGTACACGGCCGGATACCGGCGTTGGGGCTCCCCGGCATAACCCGGCGGCGTGTATACCCACAGCGGCCGCTCGTACGGGTCACCCAGCGGGTTGCCGCGCAACAACTCGCTGACGATCACGTGCTCTGTGAGCGTTCCGGCAAGGTCGGCTGACCACGGCAGCACTGTCCCTCCCATCCGAGCCAAGGCGTTAGGTTGGCGCCTTTTCACCTGCCGGCAAGGCAGATTCGTGCGCGAGCCTGCCAGGTCGGCATACCGTCAGATAGTGACAGTCGCAGCTGCGGGACCGCCATCGGGCCCGCGAACTCACGTGCCGGTCGGCGCCTTGGACCTCGCTGAGCAGCGTCTCACCGAAGCGATCAGCGCAATCCGGATCCCCGCGCGTGGCGTGCCTCCCGCCGGGACCGACCCGGTCAGGCCGGGAAGCGGCCTGACGATTGACCGGTGCCTCGAGTTGTTCGACGCCCAGCTCGCCTCCAGGCACCTGGACAACGCCGCACAGTGGCTGCGCGCTCGCGGGGCCGGCTATTACACGATCGGATCGGCCGGGCACGAGGGCAACGCGGGGGTCGCCGCGGCGCTCCGGTTGACCGACCCCGCGCTGCTGCACTACAGGTCCGGAGCGTTCTACCTGGTACGGGCCGGGCAGGCGAGCCCTCCGCGTGAGGGGGTCGCCGACGTGCTGCTGGGCTTGGTGGCCGCCGCTGCCGAGCCGATCGCAGGCGGCCGGCACAAGGTCTTCGGTCATCCCGAGCTGAACGTCATACCGCAGACCTCGACGATCGCATCGCACCTGCCGCGGGCAGTCGGCCTTGCGTTCGCGGTCGCTAGGGCCGCCAAGCTCGGCGTCCTAACGCCATGGCCGCGGGACTGCCTGGTCGTCGCGAGCTTCGGCGATGCCTCGGTAAATCACTCCACCGCAGCCGGAGCGCTCAACACCGCGGCCTACTGCGCGTTCCAGAGCCTGCCGCTGCCGTTGGTGCTGGTATGCGAGGACAACGGAATCGGCCTCAGTGTCCGCACGCCCCCGGGCTGGGTCGAGGCCGCCTATTCCGCCCGGCCTGGCCTGACGTACCTGGCTGCGGACGGAGCCGACCTCGCAGACGTCTATGACACCGCGGCCCGTGCCGTTGCACTGGCCAGGGACAAGCGCGTTCCGGTCTTCCTGCACGTGCAGACCGTCAGGCTGGGCGGTCATGCGGGCAGCGACGTGGAGTCGGCCTACCTGTCGCCTGCACAGATCTCCGCCGCGCAGCGCCGCGATCCACTGCTGGGTACCGCGAGGCTGCTGGTGGAAGCGGGCGCCATGACGCCTGCCGAGGTACTTGACCGCTACGAGGCGACTGGCGCCAGCGTCCTCGGCATGGCGGCCGAGCTGGCCGGATCGGCCAGGCTGAGCACGGCTGCCGAGATCATGGCCCCCATCGCCCCGCGCCGCCCGGCGACGGTGGCTGCCAACGTGACGGCACGCTCCAGGCAAGCCGCCGACTGGGCGCGGCACCAGGCACTCGGACCGCAGCTGCCCGAGGACGAGGGTCCGCTCACTCTGGCGCAGGCCATCAACGCCGCGCTGGCCGACGAGATGACCGGCAGGCCCGGCATGATCGTGTTCGGCGAGGACGTCGGGCGCAAGGGCGGCGTGTACGGCGTGACCAAGGGCCTACTCCGGTCGTTCGGCTCGGCGAGGGTCTTCGACACCCTGCTAGACGAGCAGTCGATCCTCGGCCTCGCCCTTGGTGCCGCGCTCGCCGGGCTGCTGCCGGTGCCGGAGATCCAGTACCTGGCTTACCTGCACAACGCCGCCGACCAGATCCGCGGTGAAGCCGCCACGCTGTCGTTCTTTTCCCGGGCGCAATACCGCAACCCGGTGGTCGTGCGCGTCCCCGGGCTGGCCTACCAGCAGGGCTTCGGCGGGCACTTTCACAACGACAATGCCCTCGGCGCACTCCGCGACATCCCCGGCCTGATTATCGCCTGCCCGGCTCGTGGCGACGATGCGGCCGGGCTGCTGCGGACCTGCCTGGCGGCCGCGGAGGTCGACGGCAGTGTCAGCATCTTTCTCGAACCGATCGCGCTGTATCACGAGCGGGATCTGCACCAGGCAGGGGATGGCGGCTGGCTGGCCGATTACGAGCCGCCGGCCCGGTGGTCGCTGGCCCACGCTCCGGTCGGCAGGGCCCGCCAGTACGGCGACGGCAGCGACCTCACCATCGTTTCCTTCGGGAACGGGGTGCGGATGAGCCTGCGGGCGGCCCGCATGCTCGCAGCCGACGGAGTGCGCTGCCGCGTGCTTGACCTGCGGTGGCTGGCTCCGCTGCCGATCGAGGACCTGCTGCGCGCAGCGACCGCAACCGGCAACGTGCTGGTCGCCGACGAGACTCGGCGCACCGGCAGCGTGTCGGAAGGAATCATCACGCTGCTGTCGGAGGCCGGCTTTTCCGGCCGTGTCGCCCGGGTGGCAAGTCAGGACAGCTTCGTCCCCCTTGGCGGAGCTGCCGCAGCCGTGCTGCTGTCCGAGGAAACGATCGAAGAGGCGGCACGCGACCTGCTCCGGTAGCGCGTAGCATGACCACCTAATCAGCCTTGCCCGGCAGGCCAAGCTGCCGCAGCCGAGCTGAATTCATACGGTAAAGTGACATGTCCTTATCCGCGGCCTCCGGCGCGCGAGACGGGGTGGCCGCTGCCATGGATCCTTCTGAGCCACTGGCCCGCCGCAGGGCCCAGCTGGTGGGGCGGCCGCAGGACGCCAGCGCGCGACACACCGACATGGCGGGGGCCGGGGCCACGGCAAGCTCGACCCCGGTCGCGGTCGAGCCTGCCGCCCAAGTCGGCCAGCGGACCTCCCGCACGCGACCTGTCGTGCTGCGGCTGGTGCTGTGCGCCTACCTCGTCATCGCGGTGGTGCTGACCTGGCGGCTGTGGGCCAACCCTTCCGGCCGCATCCCCGGCACCGGCTCGGTCGTCGAGAACGACGACATCCTGCTGAGCGCCTGGTTTATGCGCTACTCCGCGGCCGCGATCGCCCACGGCAGCCTGCCTGCACTGGTCACGAAGGCCTTGAACTGGCCGCAGGGCGTGAACGTGATGTGGAACACGTCACTGCTGCTGCCCGGGGTTATCCTCACCCCGGTGACGCTGCTGCTCGGTCCGTTCGTCAGCCTGACTCTCCTGGTGACGCTCGGCTTCGCAGGCTCGGCGGCGACGATGTTCTTCGTGCTGCGGCGATGGGGCGTGAGCCCGGCCGCTGCCGCGCTCGGCGGCGCTGTCTACGGCTTCTCGCCGGCCCTGGTGGAGGCCGCCCAGGACCACTACCACCTGCAGTTCGCCGTGCTCCCGCCGCTGATACTGGACGCGGCACTTGGCCTGCTCACCGGAAGGGGAGCGGACAAGGAGCTGCCCGGTCGGCGTGCAGCGCTGCGGGTGGCAGGCCGTGGGGCATGGCTCGGATTGCTGATCGCGGCGCAGCTGTTCATCGCCGAGGAACTGCTGGTCGACACCGGGCTGGCCGGACTTGTGATGGCCGTGGTACTGGTCGCAAGCCGACCGAAGGTGCTGACGCGGCTGCGTACCGTGGGCGTGGCAGCCGCCGGGCTCGCCGTCGGTGCCGGGGTGGCGCTGGTGCTGTGCGTGCATGCGGTGCTGGTGCAATTCCACGGCCCGCTGGCCGAGATCGGCAGCCCGTGGCCGCTCGGACGCTACGGCAATCGTCCTTCCGACTTCGTGACTGCCCCAGCAGCCATGATCATTCACGGAGCCGGCTTCCGCACGTTCCTGGTGAGTACCGGACAGACTCCGCAGGAGTACTTCGCTTACCTGGGCTGGCCATTGCTGGTGGCGCTGGTAGCCGCGGTGATCTGGTGCTGGCGGGATCTGCGGGTCCGGGTGGCCGGGCTGTGCTGGGCCGTCCTCGAGGTGTGCAGCGTCGGCGGCCACTCGGCGCAGCTTGGCCCGTGGCACCTAACCGCCACGGTGCTGCCCTGGCACTGGCTGGAGCGGCTCCCGCTGCTGAGCCAGCTGCTCCCCAACCGCCTGTCGATCATCGCCGATGGCGCGGCGGCGGTCGTGCTGGCCTGCGCGATCGATCGGGCCTGGGCCGCCATGCCGACTGCGCGCGGCCGACTGCAGGCGCACTGGCTGCGGAGTAGCTGGCTGCGCGAGCACTGGCCTCAGCTGGCCGGGCCGGCGGTCGCGGCGCTGATACTGGTGCCGACCCTGCCCCGGCCAGTGCCTGCGACCGCGCTAGCGCCGCTGCCCTACCGCTGGGACCAGGTGATCGCCGGGCTGCATCTGCGTCCCGGCGAGCCCGTGCTGGTCATCCCGATGAACGCCGCGCTCACCCTGCAGTATCAGGCGCAGACCGGGGTCCCCTCCGCGCTGGTGGGCGGGTACTGCATC
>JASHSO010000579.1 GCA_030038715.1 Streptosporangiaceae bacterium | reverse complement strand
TGACCGCCGGGCTGTCCTTCCTGCCGATGACCGGTGCGCTCTTCGCCACGTCTCGGCTCGCGCCGAGGCTGGTACCGCGGTTCGGCCCGAAGCCGCTGATGGTGGCCGGACTGGTGCCGGTGCTGGCAGGCATGGCGTGGCTGAGCCAGCTATCCCCGGCGACAAGCTACGTCCCCGGGCTGCTCATCCCGATGATGCTGCTTGGCGGCGGCATGGGACTGGCGTTCGTTCCGCTGACCATGGCCTCGCTCGCCGGCGTGCCCGCGCGGGATTCGGGCGCGGCAGCAAGCATGGTCAACGTCATGCAGCAGGTTGGCGGTGCGCTCGGTCTGTCGGTCCTGGTGACGGTCTTCGGCAACGCCAGCCGGGCCGCAGCCAGTCACCCCGCTCTGGCTGCAACGCCAGCCTTGCGGGCACAGCACATCCTGGTGCACGGCATGGCGGCGTCGTTCACCATGGCGGCCATCTTCGACGCGATCGCGCTGCTGGTCGTCGCGGCGGTGATCCAGCTCCGCCAGGCGCGGCCTGCTCCGGCCGTGGTCTCCGACTAGCCAGCACGGCCGGGTGGCCGGGTGGCCGGGTGGCCGGGCGCGCTCGCGCCCGGCCACCCTGCTGAGCCAGGCACAGATACCGCCCCGCCGCCCCATACGATGGGGGGACAGACAGCCGGCCCGAGGAAGTGCCACCCGATGCCCGAGTTCTCCTACACCGACATGCTGCCGACGGGGGCCGACGACACGCAGTACCGGCTGCTTACGACGGACGGGATCAGCGTGCAGCACGCGCTCGGGCGCGACTTCCTGCAGATCGAGCCCGCGGTGCTGACCGAGCTGACCAGCACCGCCATGCGCGACATCGCGCACCTGCTCAGACCCGCTCACCTCCGGCAGCTCCGGGCCATCCTTGACGATCCCGAGGCCTCCCCCAACGACAAGTTCGTAGCGGGGGACCTGCTGAAGAACGCCTGCATCGCGGCGGGCGGAGTGCTGCCCATGTGCCAGGACACCGGGACGGCCATCGTCATGGGCAAGCGCGGCCAGAACGTGCTGACCGACGGCCGGGATGACGAGCACATCGCCCGCGGTGTCTACGACGCTTATACCAAGCTCAACCTGCGCTACTCGCAGCTCGCGCCGCTCACCATGTGGGAAGAGCGCAATACCGGCACGAACCTGCCAGCCCAGATCGAGCTGTATGCCACCGCCGGCAGCCAGTACAAGTTCCTCTTCATGGCCAAGGGCGGTGGGTCGGCCAACAAGTCCTACCTGTACCAGGAGTCCAAGGCGGTACTCAGCCCCGCCCGGATGGCCGCGTTCCTGGAAGAAAAGATCCGGTCGGTCGGCACCGCGGCCTGCCCGCCTTACCACCTCGCGATCGTGGTCGGCGGCACCAGCGCGGAGTTCGCGCTGAAGACCGCCAAGTACGCCTCGGCCAAGTACCTGGACACGCTGGCTACCAGCGGCTCGACCAGCGCACATGGCTTCCGCGACCTCGAGCTCGAGCAGCAGGTACTGGAGATCACTCGCCGGTCGGGCATCGGCGCGCAGTTCGGCGGCAAGTACTTCTGCCATGACGTCCGGGTCATCAGGCTGCCGCGGCACGGAGCGTCTTGCCCGGTCGCGATCGCAGTGTCCTGCTCGGCTGATCGGCAGGCAAAGGCGGCAATTAGCGGGAACGGGGTCTTCCTCGAGCAGCTCGAGACCGACCCCGCGCGGTACCTCCCGGAGACATCCGAGTCCGAGCTAGACGGCGACGTGGTGCGGATCGACCTGTCCAGGCCGATGGACGAGATCAGGGCCGAACTCGCCCGTTACCCCATCAAGACCAGGCTGGCCCTGACCGGCCCGATGGTGGTAGCGCGCGACATCGCCCACGCTAAGATCAACGACTTGCTGGATGCGGGCCAGCCGATGCCGCGCTACCTGCGCGACCACGCCGTCTACTACGCGGGCCCGGCCAAGACGCCCACGGGATATGCCTCCGGCTCGTTCGGGCCGACCACAGCGGGCCGAATGGACTCCTACGTCGAGCGGTTCCAGGCTGCCGGCGGGTCGCTGGTGATGCTGGCCAAGGGCAACAGGTCCGCCGCAGTCACCGCGGCCTGCCAGAAACACGGCGGCTTCTACCTCGGCTCGATCGGCGGCGCCGCGGCCAAACTGGCACAAGACTGCATCACCAAGGTCGAGGTGCTCGAGTACCCCGAGCTCGGCATGGAGGCTGTCTGGCGGATTGAAGTGCGCGACTTCCCCGCGTTCATCGTCGTCGACGACAAGGGCAACGACTTCTTCGGCGAGCCCGCACCCGGCCAGCCGCTGCTGACGATCGAGTCCGGGCCGAGCTGAGACCCATGATGAGCGAGCGTGATGGGCATCGCATCGAGCACGACTCGATGGGCGAGGTCGCGGTGCCGGCGCAGGCGCTGTGGGGAGCGCAGACGCAGCGGGCCGTGCAGAACTTCCAGATCTCCGGCGAGCACCTGTCCCGTGACCTGATCGGCGCGCTGGCATCGATGAAGGGCGCGGCCGCAGTGGTCAACGGCGAGCTCGGAGTGCTGCCAGCCGACATGGCGGAGGCCATCCACGACGCGGCGGCCGAGGTGGC
>JASHSO010000056.1 GCA_030038715.1 Streptosporangiaceae bacterium | reverse complement strand
GCAAGACCGCGCGGGTGCTGGTCTTCGCCACCGGAGAGCGAGCGGAGGAAGCCCGGGCAGCCGGCGCCGACTACGTGGGCGACGACGAGCTGATCGAGCGGGTCCAGGGCGGCTTCCTCGACTTCGACGCGGTTGTTGCGACACCGGACCTGATGGGCAAGGTAGGACGGCTCGGCCGGATCCTCGGCCCGCGCAGCCTGATGCCCAACCCGAAGACCGGCACGGTCACGATGGATGTCGGCAAGGCGGTGGCCGACATCAAGGGCGGGAAGATCGAGTTCCGGGTGGACAAGAACAGCAACCTGCACCTGGTGATCGGCAAGACCTCCTTCTCCGACCGCGACCTGGTGGAGAACTACGCTGCGGCCCTGGAGGAGGTCATCAGGCTCAAGCCGGCCGCTGCGAAGGGCCGGTATGTGAAGAAGGTTGCCATTACCACCACGATGGGACCCGGCATCCAGGTCGACCCGACGATGACCAGGGGCCTGACCGCCGAACTGGAAGGGCAGCCCACCGCAGTCTGACCGACGCGCCGCCCGCCGGAGCCCGGTCGTCGCGGCGCCGGTTGACCTCATTCCTTCACCAGGCCGGGCTGGTCGTGCCGCGCGAGTCGAGTGGCTGCCTGGCGGCCTCGGATTTGGCCGGCCGGGCCCTCGCACCGTACGCTGAATTCAGCCAAAGACCGTCGGCTGTCGCCGTGCGTCGAGCACGGTGACCGAAGGCCCGAGATCGGGCGGCCCACGCAGGCGACCGAGATGAGTCGAGCGGCGGCAGGTCACCCCGCCCGGCATCGCCCCGTGCGCTTGCGTACGGGGCGTTCGCATGTCTGTGGCCTGGCCGGCGCCGGAGTCAGCCGGGCGTCCGCCGCGTGGGACGGACCCGGACATGAAGGGAGGCCCATGGCGAGGGCGGAGAAGGTGACCGCGGTCGCCGAGCTTACCGAGCGGTTCCAGAATTCCTCGGGCGCCGTGCTGACCGAATATCGCGGCCTGTCGGTGTCCGATCTTGGCGCGCTACGCAAGGCGCTGGGAGCGAACGCGACGTTCTCGGTGGTCAAGAACACGCTTACCAAGATCGCCGCGACGGAGGCCGGCCTAGCCAGCGAGCTGACCGACTTGCTGAGCGGTCCGTCTGCCATCGCGTTCGTCCGGGGCGACGTCGTCGAGACCGCCAAGGGCCTGCGCGACTTCTCTCGGACGAACCCGCTGCTTGTGATCAAGGGTGGAGTGCTGGACGGCAAGGCTATGACGCCAGCCGAGATCGTGCGGCTCGCCGACCTGGAGTCGCGCGAGGTGCTGCTGGCCAAGCTGGCCGGCGCCATGAAGGCGTCGCTAGCGGGCGCGGCGGCGACCTTCAACGCGCTGCCCGTTCAACTGGCGATGCTGCTCGGTGCTCTTGAACGCAAGCGTGCGGATGGCCGCGACGAGGGCCAAGCGGCCGCTCCGGTGGGAGCTAGCCCGGACCCGGTTGGGCCAACTGAGGAGCCTGCCGCTGAGGCAGCGACCGAAGAAAGCTGATGACAGGCCGTGCGGTTGGCCGTGCGGCGCAATGAGAACGGAACGGAAGAGGAAGCATCACCATGGCAAAGCTCAGCACGGACGACCTGCTCGAGGCGTTCAAGGAGATGACGCTGATCGAACTCTCAGAGTTCGTGAAGCAGTTCGAGGAGACCTTCGACGTCAAGGCCGCAGCGCCGGTCGCCGTTGCGGCCGCGCCGGGTGCGGGAGGCGGTGCCGCTGCCCCCGAAGAGGTCGAGGAGAAGGACGAGTTCGACGTCATCCTCGAGGCGGCCGGCGAGAAGAAGATCCAGGTCATCAAGGAGGTCCGCACCCTCACCAGCCTCGGGCTCAAGGAGGCGAAGGACTTGGTGGACGGCGCGCCCAAGCCGCTGCTCGAGCGGGTCAACAAGGAGGCCGCAGATAAGGCCCGGGCCGCCCTCGAGGGTGCCGGCGCCACCGTCACCGTCAAGTAGGACAAATCGCTGTCGGCCCGCTGCACCCCGAGCAGCGCGGCGGGCCGCTGCACCCCAGGCCGCGCCTCGGTCGGGCGACCTGGCCGGCCAACCGCGGCCGCTGGCACCGCCGCGGCGCTAACGTGGTGGATCGGTGTCACGGTCAATGGCACCGATCCACCACGATCAGGCGAGCCCAGGCCTGTCAGTCCGACCGGCGCCGCCTGGTAGCGCGGGCAGGCACTGGATAGGGCAAGACACTTTCCCCGGGCTGCAGCGACCCTAAACTCAGTCTTGAATGTGACGTTCGTCACATGGGTTCTTGCCGTGACACAAGCCGCCAAGGACTTGACGTTTCGCTTTTCAGGAGCGATGCTCCATTGCAACCGTGAACATCATAGTGACGTACAGTTGACCAGCGGTGTGTCCTTCGACTACACTGCCAATTTGCGCTGCACCCACTCGTCCTCGGCTTCCCTAACCCAGCGGCGTAGCCGCGGGGCGTTTCGCGTGCGCGCGGAGCACCGTCCGCAACAAGTTCGGAAGGACCCCTGTTGGCAGCCTCGCGCAACGCCTCAGCTACCGCCCTTGGTCCCCGTCGAATCTCCTTCGCTCGTATTAACGAGCCGCTAGAAGTTCCCAGCCTTCTTGCCTTGCAAACCGAGTCGTTTGACTGGCTGCTTGGCAACGATCGCTGGCGCTCCAGGCTCGATGCGGAGAAGGCGGCGGGTAACTCTCTTCCCGAGCAGTCCGGCCTCGAGGAGATCTTCGAGGAGATCAGCCCGATCGAGGACTTCACCGGGACCATGTCTCTCTCGTTCCGCGACCACCGGTTCGAGCCGCCTAAGTACTCCGCCGAGGAGTGCAAGGACAAGGACATGACGTTCTCCGCGCCGATGTTCGTGACGGCGGAGTTCATCAACAACTCGACTGGCGAAATCAAGAGCCAGACCGTGTTCATGGGCGACTTCCCGCTCATGTCACCCAAGGGCACGTTCATCATCAACGGCACCGAGCGTGTCGTGGTGTCGCAGCTTGTCCGCTCCCCCGGGGTGTACTTCGACCGGCAGGTCGACAAGACGAGCGACAAGGATGTCTATAGCTGCAAGGTCATCCCGTCTCGCGGTGCCTGGCTCGAGTTCGAGGTCGACAAGCGGGACAGCGTCGGCGTGCGCATCGACCGCAAGCGCAAGCAGAGCGTGACCGTGCTGCTGAAGGCGCTCGGCTGGGACGAGGCGAAGATCCTGGACAGGTTTGGCCAGTTCGAGTCGATGCGGGCCACGCTGGAGAAGGACCACACCGCCGGCCAGGATGACGCGCTGCTCGACATTTATCGGAAGCTGCGGCCAGGCGAGCCGCCGACCAAGGAGTCGGCGCAGGCGCTGCTGGAGAACCTGTACTTCAATCCCAAGCGCTACGACCTGGCCAAGGTCGGCCGCTACAAGGTCAACAAGAAGCTCGGCCTCTCGCTGCCGATCAGCCAGGGCACGCTGACCGAAGACGACATCGTCGCCACCATCGAGTACCTCGTCCGGCTGCACATCGGCGAGGAGGAGATGAAGTCCGGCAGCGAGATGATCCCGGTCGAGACCGACGACATCGATCACTTCGGCAACCGCCGGCTGCGCACCGTTGGCGAGCTGATCCAGAACCAAGTCAGGCTCGGGCTGGCCCGGATGGAGCGGGTGGTGCGGGAGCGGATGACCACTCAGGACGTCGAGGCGATCACGCCGCAGACCCTGATCAACATCCGGCCCGTCGTCGCCTCGATCAAGGAGTTCTTCGGCACCAGCCAGCTGTCGCAGTTCATGGACCAGACCAACCCGCTGGCCGGGCTGACGCACAAGCGAAGGCTGTCAGCACTGGGCCCGGGAGGCCTGAGCAGGGAACGCGCTGGGTTCGAGGTCCGTGACGTGCACCCGAGCCACTACGGCCGGATGTGCCCGATCGAGACGCCGGAAGGCCCGAACATCGGCCTGATCGGCTCGCTGTCCTCATATGGCCGGGTGAACGCGTTCGGCTTCGTGGAGACGCCATACCGCAAGGTGCGGGCGGGCAAGGTCACCGACCAGATCGACTACCTGACCGCTGATGAGGAGGACAGGCACGTCATCGCGCAGGCGAACGAGCCGATCGAGCCGGACGGCAGCTTCAGCAACGAGCGCGTGCTGGTCCGGCGCAAGGGCGGTGAGGTCGACTACATCAAGCCCGACGAGGTCGACTACATCGACGTCTCGCCCCGGCAGATGGTGTCGGTCGCCACCGCCATGATCCCGTTCCTCGAGCACGATGACGCCAACCGCGCCCTCATGGGATCGAACATGCAGCGTCAGTCCGTCCCACTGCTGCGCAGCGAGGCGCCACTGGTCGGCACCGGCATGGAGTACCGCGCTGCAGTCGACGCCGGCGACGTGATCGTCGCCGAGAAGGCCGGCCTGGTGGAGGAGGTGTCCGCCGACTACGTCACGGTCGCGGCCGACGACGGCACCAGGACCGACTATCTGGTCGCCAAGTTCCGCCGGTCCAACCAGGGCACCTGCTTCAACCAGAAGCCGGTAGTCGTCGAGGGCCAGCGGGTCGAGGCAGGCCAGGTGATAGCCGACGGGCCGTGCACCCAGAACGGCGAGATGGCGCTCGGCCGTAACCTGCTCGTGGCGTTCATGCCGTGGGAAGGTCACAACTACGAGGACGCGATCATCCTGAGCCAGCGGCTGGTGCAGGACGACGTGCTCTCCTCGATCCACATCGAGGAGCACGAGGTCGACGCCCGCGACACCAAGCTCGGCCCGGAGGAGATCACCAGGGACATCCCGAACGTCTCCGACGAGGTGCTTGCGGACCTAGATGACCGCGGCATCATCAGGATCGGGGCCGAGGTCGTGACCGGCGACATCCTGGTCGGCAAGGTAACGCCTAAGGGCGAGACCGAGCTGACT
>JASHSO010000578.1 GCA_030038715.1 Streptosporangiaceae bacterium | reverse complement strand
TGGACCTGCCGGGCTTCGGCTTCTCGCCGGCACCCGCCGACGACGACTACTCCGTGGACGCCAGGGTCGCGACCGTGGCCGCGCTGATCGACAAGACCGGCCTGGGGCCGGTGCACCTCGTTGGCAACTCACTCGGCGGAGCGATCTGCACCCGCCTGGCCGCCCGTAGGCCGGAGCTGGTGGCCACGCTGACGCTGGTGTCGCCTGCGCTGCCAGACTTGCGGCCCAGGCTGCTGCCGATGCGACTGGCGGTCGTCGCAGTGCCGGGGGTCGGCCGCTGGCTGCTTGGCCGGCTGCGACAGCTGCCGCCTGCCCAGCGGGCCGACATGACGATCAACGACATTTTTGCCGACCCGAGCCTGCTGCGGCCAGAACGCCGCGAAGAGGCCATCAGTGAAGTGATCCGCCGGGATGGCCTCGGCTACGCCGGTGACGCTCTGCTCGGCTCGGCAAGGTCACTGGTCGCCGAGTACACCCGCCCGGGGCCTGGCTCGCTGTGGGGCGACGCCGCGAAGGTGACCGCGCCTACGCTCGTCTTGCACGGCAGTCACGACCGCCTAGTCGATCCGTCGACGGCTGGCCGGGCCGCCCGTGCCTTCCGCAACTGCAGGGTGGTCGTGCTGCCGCGCGTCGGCCACGTCGCGATGATGGAACGGCCAGACCTGGTCGCGGCCGAGATGCGCGAGTTCCTTCGTGGCGCCGCTCAGGACCTGGACCGGGCCACTCAACCGGCGCCGAGCACGGGCCGCGCGGTGCTGAGCCAGGCGGGTGACGGCCTGGCCCCGTGCTGATCGCAGCGGCGCAGGTCCTGACCGTCGGCGAGCAGGTCGGCCACGTTTCCGGCCGCGGGTTCGTCGAGATAATCGGCGGCACTATCACCCGCGTCGCAGCCGGGGCGCCCGCCAGCCAGCCAGATGTGGAACTCGACGACGGCGTGCTTGCGCCCGGCATGGTCGACCTTCAGGTCAACGGCTACTTCGGCGCCGAATTCCAGACCGCGGACGCGGCGGCCTGGGCGCACGTCGTCCGGCAGCTTCCGGCTACCGGCACGACCGCTTTCCTGCCGACTCTGGTGACAGCCCCAGTCGACAGGCTGGCCTGGGAGCTGGCTGCGGCCGCTGCGATCGCCTCGGGGCTGCCCGCCGGGGGGTCCAGGGCTCTCGGGATACACCTGGAGGGCCCGTTCATCTCGACCGCCCGGCGCGGTGCGCACAACGAGGCGTGGATCACCGACCCGACGCCGCAGGCCGTTGCCGCCCTGATCGAGGCGGGCGCCGGGCAACTGCGGCTTGTCACGCTCGCTCCCGAGCTGCCAGGTGCGCTGGCGGCGATCGACCAGCTTGTCCAGGCCGGGGTGCGGGTGAGCGTCGGCCACAGTGACGCGACCGCGGGCCAGGTCGCGGCGGCAGCGGACCGGGGCGCCACGATGGTGACGCACCTGTTCAACGCTCAGCGGCCGCTCGGGCACCGGGAGCCCGGCGTTGTCGGCCAGGCACTCACCGACAACCGGCTGACCAGCGGCCTGATCGCCGACCTGCAGCACGTGGCCGGTCAGGTCTGCGTGCTCGCGTTCCGCGCGGCACCCGGGCGAATCGCGCTGGTCACCGATGCCGCAGCGGCGGCCGGCATGCCGCCTGGTGCGTACTTGCTCGGCGGCGAGCCGGTCACGTTGCCGGTCGGCGTCGGCGTGCCGCCCGTCCGCGCCGACGGGACGCTGGCGGGTTCGGCGCTGCGGTTGGACGCGGCGGTGGCCAACGTCGTGGCCTGCGGTGTCCGACTGTCCGATGCGGTGGCGGCAGCGACTAGGATTCCGGCGGACCTGATCGGCCGGCCCGACCTCGGTCGGATTTCCGCTGGCGCGGCCGCTGACCTGGTTTGGCTGAGCCCGCAGCTGACGACCAGGGCGACGTGGATAGCCGGCGAACTTGCCTACTCCGACGGCTCGGCCAGCACGCTCGCGGCCGTGCGAGCCTAGGCTTTCGTGGGAGGGAACGTGGTCGGCCCGACGCTGATGCGCCAGGAAATCGGACAGCAGCCCGAGGCGCTGCGGGCGACCATCGATGCATTGCTGCCGCGCAGAGACGAGGTCGCACGGCTGGCTGCGGGGACTCGCACCGTGCTCTTCATCGCGCGCGGGACCTCGGACAACGCCGCCACCTACGGCAGTTACCTGGTCGAGGCGCAGGCAGGCCGACTAGCGTCGCTGGCCGCACCATCGATCGCCACGACCTACCGGGCTCGCATCGACCTGGACGGCGTGCTGGCGGTAGCGCTGTCCCAGTCCGGCCGCACCGAGGAGATCGTCGACACGCTGGCGTGGGCCCGTGACTGCGGGGCGCAGACGCTGGCGATCACGAACGGCGGAATCGCGTCACCGCTGGCGCAAGTGGCAGACGTTACCTTCGAGACCTGCGCGGGGATTGAACGCGCCGTGCCGGCGACCAAGACTTTCACGACTCAGCTCGCTGCGCTGGCGGTGCTCGCCCTGGGCCTCGGTGCGCCGCTGGCCGCCGCCGAGCTCGTGGCGGTTCCCGAAGTCATCTCCGACCTGCTCGCCAGCCCGCCAGACCTTGACCCAATCGTCGGCGAGCTGGCCAAGGTACCCGGTGTCGTAGTATCCGGCCGTGGCATGGCATACGCCGCCGCGCTCGAGCTCGCGCTGAAGCTGAAGGAGGCGTGCTACCTGCACGCGATGGGCCTGTCGTATGCGGACCTGCTACACGGCCCGATCGCCGTGGTGGACGCCAGCACGCCGGCCATCGTGCTGGCCGCCGACAGCGGGCCGACGCTGGCCGGCACGGTGGATCTGGCCAGGCGGGTGACCGGGGTCGGCGCACAGGCGTACGGGATTGGCGGCGGAGAGCTACTCGCCCGGGCTTGTTCCGCGGCATTGCCCGCGCCGCGGCTGCCCGAGTGGCTGGCGCCGATCGGGCTGATCGTGCCCGGTCAGCTGCTCACCGAGGCCCTGTCCAGGCGGCTGGGCCTCGATCCGGACCGGCCGCGCGGGCTCAGCAAGGTGACACAGACCGACTGAGCTGAGCTGGCTCATGATCATGGACCTACGGACGCAGGTCGTCCGGCGCTGGCGGTATCTTGCAGCCCATGACAGCAGCTAGCGAGCCGGCGGACCCGGCGTACGCCGGTCCCGGCGGGCCGAGTGCGGCGCAGTTCGGGCCGCACCGGTTCGACGCGGGCGACGGCGGCGGCAGCACCGAGTTCCTAGGCGCCCGGTTTGATGTCGCAGACCTGCGCGGCGCCCGGTTCACCGACTGCGACCTGACCGGCGTGACGATCCGGGACTGCTGGCTGGTCAACTTCAGCCTTTCCGGCTACCTCAGCAATCTGACCGTCAACGGGGTTGACGTGACCGATTTCGTCAATGCCGAGCTGGACCGCCGGCACCCGGAGCGCGCGCAGCTCCGCCGCGGCCGTACCGCCGATGACGTCCGCGCGATGTGGGACACCATCGAGGGGCTGTGGGCGCAGGCAATCGAGCGGGCCGGCCAGCTGCCAGCAGCGGCGCTGGATCAGCAGGTCAATGAGGAGTGGTCGCTGAAGCAGACACTGCGCCACCTGGTTTTCATCACCGACGCATGGGCCGGCCGGACTGTACTTGACGAGGAACGGCCCTATCATCCGCTCGGGCTGCCGCAGAGCTGGTACCCGGCGGCGGACGCGGCCGCGCTGGGCATCGACCTGACGGCGCAGCCCGGCTACGCCGAGGTCCTAGCCGCCCGCGCCGACCGGATGAGCGTGATGCGGCGCATCGTAGCGGGCCTGACCGACGACGGCCTGCGACGGCGATGCCAGCGCTCGCCTGCTCCCGGTTACCCGGACGAGGAGCGTACCGTTATCGCCTGCCTCGCTGTGGTGCTGGAGGAGGAGATCGAGCACTACCGGTTCGCGGTCCGTGACCTGGCCGCACTGGCAGCCAGGTAGACGGCTGTATCAGCCGTCACCGCGGCTCCCGGTACACCTTCCACTGGGCCGCCTGTGCGCGCGGGCGCAGCACCATCAGGTCCACGTTGACGTGCGCTGGCCGGGTGACCGCCCAGGTAATGGCATCGGCGATGTCGACATCGGTCAGCGGCTCGGTGACTCCCGCGTAAACGGCGGCCGCCCTCGTCGCATCGCCGCGGTACCGGTTCACCGCGAACTCGGCAGTCTTCACCATGCCGGGCGCGATCTCGATCACCCGGACCGGCTTGTCGTACAGTTCGAGCCGCAGTGTCTCGGCGACGCCATGAGTCCCGTGCTTGGCAGCCACATACCCGCCACCGCCCTCGTAGCTGATCAGCCCGGCCGTCGAACCCATGAGCACGATAGTGCCGGCGCCGCTGGCGATGAGCTTGGGCAGCAGGGCCTGCGTGACATGGAGCGTGCCCAGCACGTTTACCTCGTACATGGCCAGCCAGTCGTCGGCCGAGCTGTCGGCAATGTAGTCAGCACCGATCGCGCCGCCAGCGTTCGCGACCAGGACATCGCACCGCTCGAGCGTCTCAGCCAGCGCGTACACGGCCGACCGATCGGTGACGTCGAGCCGCCGCGGGACAGCGACGCCGCCCTTGCTGGCTATGTGCCCGGCCACCTCGGCGAGCCGGTCGGCGCGCCGGGCTGTCAGCACCACCTGGTATCCGGCCTCGGCGAGCTGGATGGCTGTGGCTGCGCCGATTCCGCTGCTGGCCCCGGTGACTACGGCGGTGCGATCCATGCAGTGATTTTGCCAGGACGGATTCGGCTGGCGACTGCGGCCTCGCCTAGCATCTGGTTGTGCAGCTACGCGGGGTGATCACCGACTGGGGCGGCGTGATGACCAACCCCATCGCCGAGACTGTCAGCGCCTGGCTGGCGACCGAGCGGATCGACCAGGCCAGTTACGCCGCGGTCATGCGGCGCTGGGTAACACATGCCTACGACCCCGATGGCCAGCAGAACCCCATTCACGCGCTGGAGCGAGGCGAGAGCTCGCAGGCGGAGTTCGAGTTGGCGCTGGCCGCAGAACTCGTCGCCGAGGACGGCGGGCCGGTCGCCAGCGCTGGCCTGCTCACCAGGATGTTCGCGGAGTCCGTGCTGGAAGAGGCGATGCTCGACCTGATTCGTCAGCTACGCCGGGCCGGAATCCGGACCGGAATGCTGTCGAACTCCTGGGGCGGGGACTATCCGCGCCAGCTGTTCCCCGAACTGTTCGACGCCGTGGTCATCTCGGCCGAGGTCGGGATGCGCAAGCCGGAGCAGCGCATCTTCTTGCTCGCCGCCGAACGGCTCGGCCTGACACCGGCCGAGTGCGTCTTCATCGACGACATCGAGGCCAATATCACCGCGGCGCAGCAGGTGGGCCTCACCGGCGTGCTGCATCAGGATCCGCGCGAGACCGCGCGGCGAGTAGCCGAACTTGTCGCGGTGCCGGTGTCGCTGTGGGATGGATCGACCCCGTTCCCTCCCTGACCGGCAGCGGCTCGCTGCGGAACCTGCCGCGCCTGCCCTAGCCTGTCGCCTGTGCCTGACTACCCGCACCCGGCAAGCCCCGGCCGGTCGGCGAACATGCGCGCCAACCGCCGCGCCGACACCAAGCCGGAGATGGCGCTACGTCGGGCGCTGCACCGGCAGGGCTACCGGTATCGCAAGGACTACCGGATCGACCTAGACGGGGCGCGAGTGCGGCCGGACATCGCGTTCACGGCCCGCCACGTCGCGGTGTTCGTGGACGGCTGCTTCTGGCACTGTTG
>JASHSO010000577.1 GCA_030038715.1 Streptosporangiaceae bacterium | reverse complement strand
CGAGCTGGTCGGGGAACGGGCCCTGGCGCAACTCGAGCCTGGTCTTGCCGCCCGGCTCGTCATGGAACTCCAGGCGCAGCGTGACCCGCAGCGGTCCCGCTGCGCCCGGCACTCCCTCGGCCACCATCTCGCCGACCAGGAGCTCGTTCTCGACAACCTCGGTGAACCTCGCGTCGATCGGACTGCGGAAGCCCGGGTCGTCGTCGACGACCATCACCAGACGCAGGTGCCCGCCGACGCGAGCGTCGACGTCGATCGTGTCCCGCGGCACCGAGCAGCCCACCGGACCGAACCACTGGGCGAGCTGGTCGGGATCGATGAAGGCCCGGTAGACGAGGTCGCGCGGAGCATCGAAGACACGCGAGATGGCGACTTCCTTGGTTGCTGTCCTGGTCACAGCCCTGTCCTTTCCGTTGCGGTCCGATGCCCGGCGGCCGGGCCGACGCTGTCGTGCTGGATATGGCGCAGGTGCGCGTCGAGCCGGTCGAAGCTGGTCTCCCAGAGGATCCGGTAGCGGTCCATCCAGTCGGTTGCCTCTTTCAGCGCGGCAGTCTCGAGAGTGCTGGACCGCCACTGCCCGGACCGGTTGCGCGAGATCAGCCCGGCGTGCTCCAGCACCCTCAGGTGCCGGGAGATCGCCGGCAAGCTGATCGAGAACGGCTCCGCGAGCTCGGTGACGGTCGCGTCCCCGTCGGCCAGCCGGGCGATGATCGCCCGCCTGGTCGGGTCGGCCAGCGCTCCGAAGATCACGCTGAGCCGGTCTTCGGTCTTCATTTAACCATCCTGTTAATTAACTGACAGGTTAAATTTAGGGGTGCGCGTCGCTGCATGTCAACTCGGCGTTCAGGAATTGACCGAGCGGCTCGGCCGTGACCGCAGCCCGCTCACCCCGTGACCGCATGGCCCCTCGCCCCGTGACCGCGGCCCCTCAGCCCGTGACCGCGGCCCGCTCACCCCCGTGACCGCGGCCCGCTCACCCCCTGACCCGCGCGAACTCAGGGCAGCGTGGCCTGGAAGCGCCCGGACGTCGACGGCTTGCGCTTATTGCGCAGCGACTCGTGCCAGCCAGTCCCGATAGCACGCGGCAAAGGGCTCGGCTCCGTCACCGATCGCCGTCTGCAGCCAAGCCGCCGCCTGCCGCGCCTGGCTGATCACCCCGGCCGGGTAGGAGTACCGCACCTGGTGCGCTGCGAACTCGTCCTCATCGACGAGCAGGACAGCCCGGTCGGCGCGTCGCCGGAGCACATCCAAGTCTAGATCGACCATCGTGACTTCCCCCCGATCCGACCAAGGCGGCGTCGAAATGTCGCAGTAGATCTCGGTCGGCGCCGGCTCGCCGTTGAACGCAGCGGTCCACCACCGGTCTTTCGGGATGAGCAGCACGTGCGGCTGCGGGAGCGTGATGGGCGGTTCGCTGCCCCGGCGGATACTGCTTCCCGGTTGCGCGCCGAGCCACGTTCCGTGCTCGTCCTGGCCGAGGTGGTACATGGTGAGGTGCCAGTGCAAGCTGCCGTCGTATTTGGTGTAAACCACGCGTACCTCGCGACCCATCACGACCAGCACCTTAGTCGCCGCGAGGGACACGGGCAGGAAGCCGGCCCTCGCGTTGGCCTACCCTGCCGGGATCGCAGCTGGCCAGCCCTGCGCCAAACTGCAAACGCCGATCGTGAAAGTTGACAGCGTTTATTCAAAAGTCTAATAATGGCAGAAGTAAATGTCGTTAACTCACGGAGGTTCGTACGATGACCATCGACTTCCAGACTCTGCGTGACGCTCTGTTCGCCGTGCTGACCACCGTTGGCATCGCTGTCGCGCTCTCGGTAGCCCTGGGCGCAGCTGCCGCTTTCCTGGAGCGCGGCAAGAGCACCGTGACTCCCAAGGCCGGTCCCGCCCAGCACGCAACGCAGGCCGAAGAGCCTCGCGAGCTAGTCCTGCACTGACCCGGTTGCCGCGTGGACGGCTCCGGGTGAGCACGCCCGAAGCGCCCCGGACCGTCCCCGCAGCATCCCCGGACCGCCGTTCCTGCAGCACCCCGGACCACCGTTCCTGCAGCGCCCTTGGGCCGGGCTGACGAAGCGGAGGCGGCGGCTAGCGGCCTCAGCCCGCGAGCCATCGATAAACGCCAGGTCAGCCATCTGAACCTGTGGCATCCGCCTCAGCCTCGGCGGCCATGCTGGCCAGCGCGACAAGGCCGCGGCGCAACGCAGTGACTCCATCGGGCGACAGCCGCCGGGCCAGCTCCTCATCTACCTCGGTCGCCGCCTCCCACGACACTCGGCCAGCAGCCGCACCGCGCGGCGTCAAGGTCACCAGCATGCGCCGCCGGTCCTCGGTATCGGGAGCGCGCTCCAGGTAGCCGCGCATCACCATGGTGTCGATCAGCTGACTGACCGCCTGTTTGCTAATCCGCAGCTCGTGCCCGAGAGCGCCAAGCGCGGGGGTGGCGTTGTCGTGCACTCTGGCCAGCACATAGGCCCCGTTTCGCGGCACGTCGTCAAAGCCCGCGGCAACGAACGCATCGCGAACCGCGGTGCCGTAAGCCATCCGTGCGGCACGCAGCAGTCGGGGAATGGCCATGTTCTCGTTGGGGGAGTCATCCGCCATGAGCACCAACACTAGTAGTCCGGGTAACTTGACCGTCCAGCAACTTGACGGCTACCTTGGCGCGCCCTCGGTGGCCACGTTCACAGGGCCGGCCGAACGACCCGAGCCCGGCCCGCTGCCGCAGCGCCGCGCCAGGGTGCGCGCCCGAGTATCACCGCGTCGACCCGGCTCGCACCACCCTGGTCGAGCAGGCAGCCGGCAATGGCGTCGAGCTGCGTGCCAGTGGTGCAGATGTCGTCGTAGACGAGGACGTACCGCCCGACGGTCCGCGCCGGGTCCGGAACCACGAGCGCCTCCCTCAGCTCCGCTCCGCTCGCGCGCTTGGCCCAGGCCTGAGCGTCGGCGGACCTCAAGGTCGCGCGGGTCTTGACGATCGCCGGCCGGCCCGGGTCGTCGAACGGCCACCGGCCAGCGGCGTCCTGCAGCGCCGCCTCCGCCAGCACCGCCTCGGTGTGCGCGAAGTCCTGCCCGCCGGGGCCGACCAGGCTCGGGTTCACGACGATGAGGCCGGGCGGGTCGGCGGCCATGTTCTCGTCAAGCCAGGCGAGCAGCAGCCTGCCGAACAGCACCGACCAGCTGCGCGTGCCGCGGTACTTGTAGCTGTTGATTGACCGGCGCAACGGGCCCGACTGGTAGCCGATCGCGTGAATCTTGCCGATCCGGCGCCGCGGGCTGCGGCACAGCTCGTTAGGGCAGCGGCCGTCGGAGCCCAGGCGCTGACTGCAGACCGGACAGGCACCCGCACCTGGTCGGTCCAGCTCACGGCACACGCACGCCAGGCAGTCACGCGGTCGCCCCGAGCGGAAGTATCCGCACCGGTGACAGTCGGGGAAAGCAGCGCGCTGATCGGTCATGTCTGCTCGAAGCTAGCCCGCCCCGCCGACAGTACGGCCGCGGAAGCCAGCCCGCCGCGTCCATCCTGCTGGCTTTTGAGCAGGCTCGCGCGGGCGACAATGCCGTCTTACTGCGGGTTCGCGCGCACGGGCTGTCCCGGCAGCGCGTCGGTTACGATCGCGCCGTCGCGAACGACGAAGCTCCCGTTCACCAGCACGTGCCTGATGCCCGTCGAGGCTCGCGTGCTAGCGGCATACGTCGCCCGGTCGCTGACGGCCGCCGGATCGAAGATGACGAGGTCGGCGTCGCAGCCGGGCTGGAGCCTGCCCTTGCGCCGCAGGGCGGGCACAGTCCCCTCGAGCAACTGCGCGGGCAGCAGGCTGCACCGGCGCAAGGTTTCGTTCAGACCGAGCTTGTCGTCGGCCGCCAGCAATCGAAGGGCGCGGGAGAACGTGCCTGCCGTGCGCGGATGGGTGAAAGAGCCGCGCGGCAGCGGCCACCTCATCTGATCGGGAACGGGGCCGGACCAGGTCAGTGGCATCGCGTCGCTGGCCACGATCGCATCGGCGAACAGCAACGGCCGCAGCAGCAACTCGCGGTCCGCCGGGTCGTCCTCGTCCAGCTGCCGGATGATCGCAAGACCACCGGGGTCAGCGTCCCGCAGCTCACGGAGCCGGTCCTCGGTGGCGACCTGCTCGCCGGTCGGCGCGTAGGTGAGATCGGAAGGCGTCAAGCCGCGCTCGATGAGCCGGTCCGGCGCCAGGAACGCGGCACCGATGCCGGTCATCCCCGAGCCGTAGGGGTAGGCCTCGACCGAGACCCGCGATCCAGCCGCCTGCGCGCGGCTCACCAGGTCGAGCACCCGGTCGACATGCCGCAACGAGGTGCTGTTCACATGGCAGTAGTGCATGTGCGCGCCCGTCTCAGCCGCGGCTCGCACAATCTCCTCAGCCCCGTCGATCTTGGTGCTTTGCGTCATCTCGACTAGGTCACGCGCGTGCGTGTACGTCGGCGCTCGGGACTCCGCGGCGAGCGCGGCAACCTGCAGGTACTCCCCGGGCTCAGTGCCAGGCGCGTAACCGAGTAGCAGCCCGATGCCGAGCGCGCCATCCGCGAGGTCGGCAGCCAGCCGGCTGAGAATGGCGGTGACCTGGCCCGGCGACGCGGCGCCCTGCCAGGCCGGGGTTCCGATGTTCGCCAGCACGGCATCGGGACGGCCGTCCAGCTTGATGCCGCCGACCGCCTCCATCCTGGCCAGCGTCCAGGATGCCGCGAAGCCGTAGTTGATCGGCCGACCCTCGCTGGCCGCGCGCCGGTAGGCGCGGTCCACCGGGCTGGCACCAGCCTCAAGCTCCAGGGCAGTCGTTACTCCGTCCAGCGCTCGCAGCCGCATGCCCGCAACGTCACTGACATGGCTGTGCAGGTCTACGAACCCGGCGGTGACGACGTGGCCAGTGACGCTGAACTCGACACGCCCCGGGCCGAGCGCGTTCCCGATCTTGTTGACGCGGCCCTGTGAGACGGCGACATCGCCGACAGCGTCGAGCCCGGACTCCGGATCGAGGACCCGACCGCCGCGAAGCACTACGTCATAGCCAGTCATCGCACATCCGGCACCGTGGCCTCAGCCGCAGACGGGCGCCGCAAGCCCGAGACGGCGCTGCTCGATGACGAGGCAGCGATCTTCCACGTAGAGCAGCCCGGCTTCCTCGGCGATAGCACGCGCCTCGGCCGACGCTATGCCCAGTTGCAGCCACAAAGCCGTGGCACCCGCCGCGACTGCCTGCCGGGCTACGTCGGGAGCCTGCCACGACGGCCGGAACACGTCGACCAGCCCAATCTGCTCCGGGACCTCGGCCAGGGTTCGGTAGACCCGCGCACCGAGGATCTTGTCGGCACGCGGGTTGACCGGGATGATCCGCCAGCCATGCCGCTGCATGTAAGCCGGGACCGAGTGGGCAGCCTTGGCAGTCGCCGCGCTCGCGCCAACCACGGTGATGGTGTCGTAACTGGTCAGGATCTGCTCGACAATCGTGTCGGTCCCGCTCACACGATCACGATAACGTGCCTGCGGCGTCAATCGATTCGGCGACGGCATGCGCAAGCGCCCGGTACTGCTCGCGGGTGATCTCGGCCCTGTCGTAGGCAGCGGTGACGTCGTCGAAGGAACCGGGCACGTCGGGTGCCGGGTCCTCCTGCTGGGCCATGTCCAGGTACGTCGTCGGAGCCCGACGCCTGGTAACGGGCCACGAACGCCGGCGGAACCGCTCGGTCACCTCCTCCAGGCTCACGCGTCCAGCACGCAGCGCTTGGAGAAGGTCGCTGACCTCGTTCGCGCTCATCCGACCCCTTTCTCGTGGTAACCCCGGCTGTCGTCCTGGACGAGCACCGGCGCGCTGCCGGAATTGTCGTACACCGACCAGGCGTCGAACTTGTCCTTGATCTGCTCGAAGTTCGCGCGGTTCCGGCTGCCCCAGTCGAAATCTGTCTGGGCCCGGATCACCTCCGCGGGGACGAGGCGGCCGCCGAGGCCACCGCCGGCCCGGTATTGCTCGTTTTCCTCGCGGTATCGCAGGTCGGCGCGGCGAACGCTCTGGTCGACCGGAATGTCAACGAAGATCCCCTCGACCCAGGTGTAACCGGATGCCCGCAGCGAGTCGATGCGACTAGCGGCGGAATCGTGCTTGCACAAAGTGACGTCCCAGATGATGTTCCTGCGGTCGGCTTGTGCCCGCTGCGCCAGTCGTTTCGCCAGGTATGAGGATTCTTCGTGGACTAGCTCGGTAGCTTCCATCGGGCTGAGGCCGGGAACTTGCGGGACGAGTCCGCGCCGAGCCAGTTCGGCTTTCATGATGTCCGGGTTTGTCATCAGGTACCGGGACGGGTCTATTCCGGCATACTCCCGCAACACCGTCGTCTTGCCGGAACCGGGCAGTCCGCCGGCCACGACGGCCCTGCCCTCGCATGGCACCGCCGCCGACCGCGAGTAGAGGTCGTCCAGTATCTGGTCGTGGGCTGCCGACCGCGCGTCGGACCAAATCTCGCCTTTGGAGTCGATGGTCGGCGCGAACCGGCCCTCAGGGCGCGCGGCCTTAGCGTCGGCGAGAGTCTGAGCGACCTGGTTGACGTGGTCGGCGTGCTCCTCGTCGCTCAGCCGAATGTGATCGGTGCCGTCGGCGCGGTCGGGCGCGGGCCACGGCAGGCGCTGTCGTAACTCGGCTAGGTCCGCTGTAGCTCTGCGAACGTCCCGTTCAGCCGGCTCCGGCTTGCCGCCATTGGCCAGCTCTGTCGTGCCGTCGACCCGCCTCAAGCCGAACCTCCGTGTGCGCCGCCTCGACCGTAGGCACGCAGGCCCGGCTAGTGCCGGCTATCCACAGGCACTGCGACCAGGAGCCGCGAGGCGCGGGTCTTGCCGCGTCCCATGCCCGGGTCCGCGCGCGACCGGCGCTAGCTTGCATTGCACGAGCGAATAGTTAGCCTTTGTGCGCGGCGGCGGGAACTGGGGACCCGCGGACAGGAGCGCGATCATGACCCACTCGTGGGATGACAGCTACACCGCGGACGTGCCTGCGCCGTGGGACATCGGCCGGCCACAGCGCGCTTTCGTTCGGCTTGCGGAGCGCGGACTGCTATCGGGGCGCGTGCTGGACGCGGGCTGCGGCACCGGCGAGCACGTACTGCTGGCCGCC
>JASHSO010000576.1 GCA_030038715.1 Streptosporangiaceae bacterium | reverse complement strand
CGCCAAACTCCCGGATTCGCCGCGGCGCTTCAGCAGTGGCCGGCAGCCGTGACGCTGGTGACCGTCGCGGACGGCCGGGATGACATCGGCACGACCGTCAGCGCGTTTTGCCCCGTGTCGGAAGAACCCGCACTGGTGCTCGTTTCACTGATCGCGGCGTCCTACCCAGCCGAAGTGCTCGGCAGGCTGGACACTTTCGCGGTGACCTTGCTCGCGTCCGGGCAGCGCGCGCTGGCCGGCCGCTTCGCCGCGGCCGGGCGTCCCAGCGCGCGGCTGCTTCTGGAGAACGTGCCGCACCGCCGCGGCGGCGCGTCCGGCGCGCTGATTCCCGACGACGGCCTGGCGGCGTTCGAATGCGCGGTGACCTCCAGAATCCCGGCCGGGGATCACCTGCTCGTAGTCGCCGGCGTCACGACCGTGCCGTACGTGGCCGAGCAAGGCGACCCGCTCATCAGGTTCCGTGGCGGGTATCAGCGCTAGGGCACGTCAGCCGTTGAGGTAGGCCAGCACCGCGAGTACGCGCCGGTTGTCGTCGTCGGACGGAACCAGGTCGAGCTTGGCAAAGATGCTCGTGCTGTGCTTGCTCACTGCCTTCTCGGTGATGAACAGCCGCTGGGCAATCGCGCTGTTCGAGCGGCCCTCCGCCATCAGCTCCAGCACCTCGCGTTCCCTTGCCGACAACCTGGCAAGCGTCTCTTCGCGCGACCGCCGACCGAGCAGCTTAGCTACCACCTCCGAGTCCATGACCGTGCCGCCGGAGGCGACCGAGCGCACCGCATCGACGAACTGATCGTCGTTGAACACCCGGTCCTTCAGCAGGTAGCCGACAGCGCCCGCGTCGCCTGCCAGCAGCTCGCGCGCGTAGAGCTGTTCCACGTACTGCGACAGCACGAGCACCGGCAGGCCAGGAACCGCGCGCCTGGCCTCCAGGGCTGCGCGCAGCCCGTCGTCGGTGAATGTCGGGGGCAGCCTGACATCGATGATCGCCACGTCCGGCTCGTCCTGCAGTAGCGCCTGCAGCAGGTCCGGCGCACTGTCGACCGCCGCCGCGATTTCGAACCCGTGCGCCTCGAGCAGCCGGACCAGCCCGTTCCTCAGCAGGAAGAGATCTTCGGCGACGACAACGCGCACGGCACCTCCAGCACGACGATGCTCGGCCCGCCAACCGGGCTGCTGACCGCCAGGATGCCATCGAAGGTCGCCAGCCGTCGCTCGACGCCGGCGAGGCCAGTGCCGTTGGCAGGATCGGCACCGCCGACGCCGAAGTCGGTGACCGCGATCCGCAACATGCCCTCGGCGTGCGAGACCGCGACCTTGGCCTCCCGCGCGCCGGAGTGCTTGGCCGCGTTGGTCAGGATCTCGGCGACAGCAAAGTAGCAGGCGGTCTCCACCGGCGCAGGCGGCCTGCCGGGCAGGTCGATGTCGGTCTCCACCCGCAGCGGGCAGTCGAGCGCGAGCGCGCGGACCGCATCGGCCAAGCCACGATCGGCCAGCACAGGCGGATGCACTCCGCGGACAAGCTCGCGCAGCTCGGTGAGCGCCCTGGCCGAGGTTTCCCGTGCCTCGGCGACCAGCGCGAGCGCGGCCTCCGGCTTGGTCGGGATGAGCCGCTCGACTGCGCGCAGGTTCATGCCGAGCGCGATCAGCCTCGCCTGCGCACCGTCGTGCAGATCCCGTTCCAGCCGCCTAAGGTCGGCAGCTGCGGTATCGGCCGCGGCCGCCCGGCTCTCGGCAAGCCGTCGTACCCGGGTTGCCAGCTCGGCCTGCGACCCCGTGCCGAGCAGGCGCAACGTCGCTGGCATAGTGCGCGGTACCAGCCAGCAGGCCAAGGCGATCAGAGCCACTGCCTGCACCGTGGCGGGATAGATCATCGCGTGGCTGGAGACATCGACGGCACCGTAGAAGACCGAGCCGTCGGGCGTGAGCGGGAGTGGCCAGCGACCCGAGTCCCAGCTTCCAGCAAGGTAGAGGCCGGCCAGACCCAGCGCCGCAAGTCCCGCGGTAGCCAGCCACGCCGCGACCACCGGCCAGCGCCTGATGAGCAGCAGCGTGCCGCCGACCAGTGCGACGGTCCAGCCGATGTTGGCCGCGCCGGGCCCGAACCAGATGTTGGGAGCGAGCAGCTCCGCAGTCACGATCGCAGCTGGCAGCAGCAGGATCCCCCAGTGCCGGCCCTGCTTCTTGGCTTCGGCCATCTTCCCGACGACGAGCCGGACGGCTGCCGACCGGCCATCCAACGCACGCCACGCCAGCCAGCCGCCGAGCAGCAGGGCTGCATAGGTGAGTGGCAAGACCAGATAGGACATCACGTTGTTGGCCGGCACGACCGATGACAAGACAGGGAGCGAGAAGCCGACGGTTGCATGTTTCAGAGTTACCGACAGGGCCAGTCGATGCGCGGGAGAGGGTGCTCTACCGGCTGTATTCACGATCCGGGGAATGGCAACCGCCATCGGCTGCGCAGCGTGAAAGACGGTGTTGTACAGCGCTGCGTTGCCGTAGTCTCGCGCCCTGACGAATCCGTAGCCGGCCGCCGCCATGAGGGCTGCTGACACTATCCACAGGGCCCGTCGCCACCGCAGCGCGACCAGTACTCCCGCAGCCAGAATGGCCAGGACGAGCCACAAGGTCGCACTTGAACTCGAAGTCGCGGACAGTGCGAAGGACGAGCCGCGTGCGTGCGCTACAGGGCGGCTCTGCGCGCGGAGAAACCGGATCACGCATACAGCGATGACCAGCAACGCCACGCCCAGGCCGAGCGCGCGAAGGCGCCCCCGCCGGGTCTTCGCCTGCTCGTCCCCCCCGCCGTCGAGTCGTGCTGAGGCCAGGCATCCTGCCGCCAGGCCAGCCGCTAGCAGGAAAACCAGCCACTTCGTCATGTCGGGCTCCTCGGCGACCGCGTCTACCGGCGATTTCGTTCCTAGGATTCCCCTGCCGGCATGGACCGCGCCATGGGCCAGCCTCCACCACCGATGGTAGGCCTAGGCCTACCCCGACGAGACCGCCCGCACAAAGACCACCTTGGCCCTGACCAGTCCTCGCTTCCGCGGCGGGCAACTGCCGCCCCACCAGCATGGCCCGAACGCACGCGGCTATCGATGGGCCTGCGTCCACATCGTGGTAGGGCAGTCCTACGCGACCCGCTCACCCGCGCGCCAGACTCCAGCGATCAGCGGCACTCCCGGGCGGTAGGCCAGGTAGGCGTGCGACGGCGCGTCCAGCATCACCAAATCCGCCCGCGCTCCGACGCCCAGGTGGCCGACGTCGGGCCGACGGAGCGCATGCGCACCTCCGGCGGTCGCGGCCCACACCGCCTCGGCCGTCGTCATCCGCATCTCCCGGACCGCCAGAGCTACGCATAGCGGCATGCTCGAGGTGAAGCACGAGCCGGGGTTGCAGTCCGTGGCGATCGCTACCGTGACCCCCGCGGCGAGCAACCGCCGCGCGTCCGGTTACGGCTGCCGGGTGGAAAACTCCACCCCTGGTAGCAGGGTGGCGACCGTCCCTCCCGATGACGCGAGCGCGTCTACGTCCGCCTCAGATAGGAACGTGCAATGGTCGGCGGATGCCGCCCCGGCCGCGACGGCTACCTGGACTCCAGGCCCTGGGCCAAGCTGGTTCGCGTGCACCCGCGCGCACAGCCCCGCCGACTCCCCGGCAGCCAGCACAGCCCGTGCCTCGTCGGCGCCGAACGCGCCACGCTCGCAGAACACGTCCACCCAGCGAGCCAGCGGCGCGCACGCAGCAAGCATGTCGCCGCAGACCAGGTCGACGTAGCCGGCCGCGTCCGAGCCGAACTCCGGCGGGACCACATGCGCGCCGAGGTAGGTCACCTCTGGCGTGACCTCAGCGGCCAGGGCCAGGCTGCGAGCCTCGTCGGCGACCGTGAGCCCGTAGCCGGACTTGCACTCGAACGTGGTGGTCCCCTGCGCCAGCATCTCGCGGGCGAGCCTGGCCAGGTTGGCCCGCAAGACCTCGTCGCTGGCGGCCCTGGTCGCCACGACCGTGCTAGCGATACCCCCCGCCCGATACGGCTGCCCGGCCATCCGTGCCGCGAACTCGGCACCCCGCTCCCCGGCAAAGACCAGGTGCGCGTGCGAGTCGACGAACCCAGGCAGAACCGCCCGTCCGGCGGCATCGACGACCTCGTCGGCATCCGGGGCCTTAGACGCTGGCCCGGTCCAGGCCACCAGCCCGCCATCCAGCACCAATGCGGCCGAGCTCAGCGTAGCGAAGGGTCCGGCGGCCGAGCCCGCGGCAGCCACAGGACCCGCAGCCGAGCCCCCGGCAGCCACAGGACCCGCAGCCGAGCCCGCGGCAGCCACAAGACCCGCAGCCGAGCCCGCGGCAGCCACAGGACCCGCGGCACCCGCCGCATCGCCCGGCGCGTTGGTGACCATCTCGCCAATGTTGGTAATCAGCACGCTCACCCTGCGCATGGTGTCACAGCGCCTGGTCACAGCCGATCCTCGAACTTGCTATGGCTGCAGCAAAGTGGACCAAAGCGCCGCGGCCGCTAGGTAGCCTTCTGGGTGGACCCCCCACGTCGGCCAGCCTCCCGCTCTAGCTGGCCTCCGACGACGCGAGCCCGGGTGACCACATCCTCGGCAGGACGGAGACCAGATGCGTAACGGGTCAGCCCGCCGCTTCGGCGGCGAATCTGACTCCGCGCTAGCGGGCCGACGCCGGGTCAGGAACACCAGGCGGGCCGTGGCACTGAGCCAATGGCGCCAGCTGCGGCCCCTCGCCAAGGTCGGCTACGTCTTCGCCACGTTCGTCGCGGTCATCGCCGTGGTAGTCGGGGTCGGCGGCTTCGCCGTTTACTGGCGGCTGGAGCACAACATCACGGTCGTCAGGGTCGGCGGGCTGAGCGGTCGAGCAATCTATGGCGCCCAGAACATCCTGGTGCTGGGATCACAGGAACGCGCCGGGCAGAAGGGCGACTTCGGTGTCGCAGCTGGCGACTCGCCGTACACCTCCAACTCCGACAACCTGCTGCTGAT
>JASHSO010000575.1 GCA_030038715.1 Streptosporangiaceae bacterium | reverse complement strand
ACAGCATGCGCACGGCCGGGTCGTTCAGCGCCTCCGGGACCGGGCCAACGGCGGGCGGTGGTGACCACGAAACCGGGCGGAGTCTCGGCACCCGCGGCCGACAGCTCGCCCAGGCTGGCTGCCTTGCCACCGACCGTGGCGACGTCGGCGGTCCGTACGCCCGCCAGGCCGCGGACGATGTCGGCGCTGATCAGGTTTGCGGTCATCACCCGATGATGCTCACGACTCCGCGGTCGCCGTCAACGCGGATCAGCTGGCCGGTCCTGATCTTCTTGGTGGCGTGCCCGGTGCCGACCACGGCGGGCATTCCGTATTCGCGGGCCACGATGGCGGCGTGCGACATCGTGCCGCCGATGTCGGACACCGCAGCCTTGATCTTCCCGAAGATGGGCGCCCAGCTTGGCGCCGTGACCGGGCAGACCAAAATCTCGCCGTCCCGGATCTCGCCGATTTCGTTGACGCTGCGCAGCACGCGGGCCGTGCCCTCGACTACCCCGGGCGATGCCGCGTAGCCGTGGATCTGCGCGCCATCTCCGGAGGCGGCCGCAGCCCAGGTCGCCAGGGTTTCCGCGGTGACACCCCAGAGCATGCGCACGGCCGGGTCGTTCAGCGCCTCCGGCACTGGCCCGATGGCCGGCGGCGGCGACCAGTCCTTCAGCACGTCGAGCATCCGCTTGCGCTCGGCGATGATCGGCTGGAAGTGCGCCCCGCCGAGCGGCTTGCTGCCCGCTGCCCATGCCAGCATGACGTCGGCCAGCGCCTGGTCTACCTCACTGTGGTGCAGCTGGAACACGTCCTCGGCCTCGGTCAGCACACCGTTCGAGGCGAGCAGCTGTCCGAATTCGCGGATCTTGGCGAAGAACGTCGTGGTGAACCAGTGTTCGCAGTAGAACTTGTGGTCCTCCACGTACGGAAACACCGTTCGCGCTAGGCCGAGCATCTGGTCGAAGGCAGCCCGTTCTTCGTCGGCGGTCAGCAGGTCGCGGTACTCGGCGACGATGCGCTCACGTTCCTTCCTGAGCGCCTCTGTCGGCCGGTCGAGCGCCTGCCCGGCCTTGATCATCGTGACGTACCTGGGCAGCGCGGCGAACGGCACCGTGAGGTTGTCGTCCCAGCTGCGGTGATGGTGATAGAAGCCGTCCCCAGTCGAGACGTGGAACCACGGATCCCTGGACGACTCGAAGGCTGCGAGCCAGCGCTGGCCCGGCTCGCCCCGTTCCCGCAGTGCGTGCAGGACCGTCTCGGGGGAGCAGCCGTCGGCGAACAGGTCGTCCACGCCTTCCTCGACGGCAAGCCTGGCAAGCTTGCGCAGCTCGTCGTCTGGCCGGTACATGATGACCTCGATGCCAGCCACCATGCGCGCGACCATCTGGTCGGGTATCTCGGGGAATGCCTGCTTGCAGAACTCGAAGAAGACCACGTAGGCGCCGTAGCCGAGCATGAGGAACTCGGTGTGGTGGTGCCACATCTTGGAGTACAGGTCCAGGCAGCGGTGATAGTTCTCGCGCACGTAGTGGTTCTGCGCGATGCCCTTGGCGCTGAGCGCCACATCCGCGTCGTCGAGTTCGGGCAGCGCCGGAACCGTGATCTGCTCGATCTGCTCGATCAGGCCCCGCATCCGCTGCTTCCAGCCCTCGTAGAGGCTGTCCCAGTTCTGGTAGTAGTACCCGGCCCGCTCTTGGAAGACCGCGAGCCTGCGCTCGATCTCCACCGGGTCGGTGACCGGGATCGCGGTGATGTAAACCCGGCCGTTGACGATCCGGTGCTCGATGCCCAGCGTGGTGGGGAAGCAGAAGACACGGGCCGTGTTCGCGCCGATGGCGGTGTAGGGGATCTCCGCGGTAATCACGTCGAAGGCCGGCATCGGCTCGGGGAAGTGCATGGCGTTGTAGAACCAGAACCTATTGTCGTCCTCGGGCTGGAACCGGGTGAAGTACGGGTACATGGAGCGCCAGCCCTCGGCACCGGGCACGTCGGCGATCTGGGACGGGAGCGGGAAGGTCGTCGTGCCGTTTCCCTGCATGGTGGGCCTCCTGGTCTGCGGGGGGTGCCGCCGGGCGGCAGCGCTGCTCAGCTCGTCGGGTAGTCCTGCCTGGCGGCCGCGTAGCCGACGAAGAAGTCAAGTGACTCCGGGTTGGCCATCGCGTGTGGGTTGGCTGCCTGATCGGCCGGCACGCCGCGCAGGATCTTGCGCACCGGAACTTCCATCTTCTTGCCGGTCAGCGTCACCGGGATGGCAGGGACCTGGATGATCTCGTCGGGAACGTGGCGGGGTGTGTACTCGGCCCGCAGCCGGTCGCGGATTCTCTCGCGCAGCTTGTCGTCCAGCGTGGCGCCGTCGGCCAGCTGCACGAACAGCGGCATGAAGAAGCCGCCGCCGACTTCGAGGTTGACGATCAGCGCGTCGTCGACCTCGGGGATGCCGGCGAGCACGGCGTAAACCTCCGCTGTGCCGATCCTGACGCCATGCCGGTTCAGTGTTGCGTCGGAACGTCCGAGCACGAAGCACCCGCCGCGCGAGTTGACACGGAAGAAGTCGCCGTGCCGCCAGACTCCCGGAAAGTCGGCGAAGTAGGAATCCCGGTAACGGCTGCCATCCGCGTCTCCCCAGAACCCGACCGGCATCGACGGCATGGGCTCGGTGATGACGAGCTCTCCCACCTCGTCGATCACGCTCTCACCCCGTTCGTTGAACGCACGCGCCGCGACGCCGAGGTGCGGCGCCTGGATCTCGCCAGCGTAGACCGGCAGGGTGGGCACCCCGCCGACGAAGCCCGTGCTGACATCGGTACCGCCGCTGCCTGTTGCCACCCAGATGTCCGGTTTGACGTTGTCGTAGAACCAGGCCGTGCACTCGGCCGACACCGGCGACCCGGCAGGCATGATGGTGCGCAGCCTGGAAAGATCGAACTTCTCCCGCGGGACCAGGCCGGCCTTGGCGAGCATGTCCACGTAGGAGGGGCTGGCGCCGAAGAACGTGACGCCCGCGTCGGCCGCGATCTGCCACAGTGTCTCCAGGCCGGGGTGTGCCGGGCTGCCGTCGTACAGGACCGGGCACACCCCGATCAGCAGGGAGCTGACTAGGAAGTTCCACATGATCCAGCCCGCGGTCGTGAAGAAGAACATCCGCTCGCGGGGATGCAGGTCCATGTGCAGCGTCTGCAGCTTGAGCTGCTCGATCAGGACGCCGCCGTGCGAGTGCGTGATCGCCTTCGGCAGTCCGGTGGTGCCAGAGGAGAACAAGATCCACAGCGGGTGCCCGAACGGCACTTGCTCGAAGGCGAACTCCGCTGCTGGCACCGCTGGGTGGTCGAGCAGGGACTGCCATGTCAGCGCGCCCGGCACCGGCGGCTTGGCTGCCGGGTCCAGGTATGGCACGTGAACCACGTGCCCAAGGCCGGGAAGTCCGGCGATGATCTCGCGCACCTCGCGGGTGCGGTCGTACGGCTTGCCACCGTAGGAGTAGCCGTCGACGCTGAACAGCACTGTCGGCTCGAGCTGGCGGAACCGGTCGAGCACGCCGCGCCAGCCGAAGTCCGGTGAGCAGCTCGCCCAGATCGCGCCGACGCTGGCCGTGGCCAGCAGCGCTATTACGGCTTGCGGGGCGTTCGGCAAGTAGGCGGCGACCCGGTCGCCGCGTCGGACGCCAAGCTCGCGCAGCTGCGTGGCGAGTATCCGCACCGAGTCGGCCAGCTCAGCCCAGCTGAGTCCGGTCAGCGGCGCCGTCTCGCTGGCGAACAGCAAGGCGTCCTCGTCGCGTGCGCCGACCTCGTGCCGCAGGGCGTGCTGCGCGTAGTTCAGCCTGGCACCGGGGAACCAGTCAGCACCCGGCATCCGCCTATTCGCCAGCACACGCTGCGGTGCGTGGGATGCCTGGACGCCGCAGAAGTCCCAGACCGCCTGCCAGAAGCCGGCGAGGTCAGTGACCGACCAGGTCCACAGGTCGTGGTAGCCGTCGAAGCGCACGCCGCGTTCGCGTGCCAGCCAGTCCGTGAAGGCGGTCAGGTTGGATCGTGCCGCCCGGTCTGCGCTGGGCGTCCAGAGCAGGTCGCCCTCGCGAACCGGTGCCCTCATACCCGGCCCTCCGTGCTCTCCCCCTGGCCGCATTCCACCGGCTGCACTTCTTGCGCTGCCCAGGTCCGTTCCACGGCTGACGGTGGCACATGCCCGATATCAGCGCAAGCTAGAGTTTCACCAGATGAAATTGCGATGCGCGGCCTCTTCACCATACTGCTTGGGCCTGTTGACCGCAGTGTGGCCGGCTGCTGGTCTCGCGGCGCGCGGGCGTGTTCAGGTGAACACGATCGTCCTGTTCTCGTGCACGATGACGCGGTCATCCAGGTGCCAGGCCACCGCGCGAGCCAGTACCGAGCGCTCCACGTCTCGCCCCATCCGCTGTAGGTCTGCTACCGAGCAGCGATGGTCGACGCGCACGATGTCCTGCTCGATGATCGGGCCGGCGTCCAGTTCCTGCGTCACGTAGTGCGCGGTGGCGCCGATCAGTTTCACGCCGCGCTCGGCGGCCTCGCCGTAGGGGTTGGCGCCGACGAAGGCGGGCAGGAAGCCGTGGTGAATGTTGACGACCGGGCAGCCGACGGCGTCCAGGAAGTCCGCGGACAGAATTTGCATGTAACGGGCGAGGACGACCAGGTCCATCTCGCCGCCGAGCAGCTTGAGTTGCTGCGCCTCGGCCTGCTTCTTGGTGTCGGGCGTCACCGGGACGTGATGGAAAGGGACGTTCCACGCGGCCGCCACCGGCGCCGCGTCCGGGTGGTTGGAAACCACCATGCGAATGTCGCAGTAGAGCTCGCCGGTGCTGGCACGCCACAGTAGCTCCCGCAGCGCGTGGTCGGCCCGCGAGACGAATATGGCGATCTTCTTCCGGTCGGCAGCGCGAGTCAGCTTCCAGGTCATGCCGAAGGACTCGGCGAGCGTCCCGAAGCCGTCCGCAAGGTCGGCCACGCGCTCCGCGAGTCCGGGCAGGTGAAACTCCACCAGCAGGAAGAATGTCCCGCCGAACGGGTTCGTCGAGTATTGCTGGGACTCCACGATGTTGGCGCCGGCTTCGTAGAGGAAGCGGGAGACGGCCGCGACGATGCCCGGGCGGTCTGGGCAGGTGACCAGGAGGCGGCCGATATCGGGCCCGGTCCGTGCTTGGTCAGCAGACATGATCACAACTTTGCCGGATCACCGCGCCCCGCTTCATCGAGGGGCGGCACAGGCTTGGCTCGGCGGTCGTTGTGGTAGGTGCACAAGGAGGCACGCGGGCCCGGTGGGCCGACACGCGCCGTGGTGCAAACCGTTGCATGACATCTTCTACGTCAGTCACAGTTCGAGTTAGGGAAACTTACTGTTGTCAGTCGGTCTGCCAAACGCCCGTGATCGGATTAGCTACCGTAGACGGTGCTAGGTACGCTGGCCTCGTGGTTCCCCGCCCGTCCCCGAGCGTCGTCGCTGACACCGAGTTCGAGGATGCCGAGTACCGGCCTTTCGGCGCCGTGCTGCGGCCACCCCGGCTGCTGCTGACGCTCCTTGGCGACTACTGGTGGCAGCGGACCGATTCGTTGCCGTCGGCTGCTCTGGTCGCGCTGCTCGCCGAATTCGGGGTCAGCGACTCGGCGGCCCGAGCCGCCCTCAGCCGCTTGACCAGGAACCAGCTGCTCGTCACGTCAAAGAACGGCAGACGCACCTTCGTCCGGCTGAGCGACCGCGCTGCCCGGATTCTCGACGAGGGCGCCAGCCACATCTTCTCCTTCGGCCTGCACACCCAGCCGTGGGACGGGGCGTGGAGCCTGGTCGCGTTCTCGATACCCGAGCACAACCGCGCCGCGCGTGACGCGCTGCGCAAGGAGCTGCGGTGGCTCGGGTTCGCGCCGCTGTACGACGGGCTGTGGGTCTCACCACGCGATCACGCGGGCGAGGTCGGCGGCCAGCTAGCCGAGCTGGGAATCACTACTGCCACCGCGTTCCGGGCCACGGCCATCCCGGGCGCTGGCTCCGAGGGGCTGCCGCAGCGGGCGTGGGACCTGGACGACTTGCAGAAGCGTTACGACGGCTTCATTGCCTACGCCGAGCAACTGCAGGAGCGGGCGCTGGCCGGCCGGATCTCTCCGGTGGAGGCCCTGGTGGAGCGGACCAGGGTGATGGATGAGTGGCGGGCCTTTCCTGGCCTGGATCCCGACCTGCCCGCCGAGCTGCTACCCGACACCTGGCCGCGCGCTGCCGCACGTGAGCTGTTCATCTCGGCTTACGACCTGCTTGGCCCCGTCGCGGTACACCGCGTCCGCCAGATCATCGCCAGGTACAGCCAGGATCTGGCGGAGGAGGCGGCTTACCACAGCTCAGGGCTGAGGCCGTCGAGTTAGCGTCACTCGCTGTCCCGCTGGGCGACGGCGCCCGGGCGGAACAGCAGCGCCGCGATTACCGCACCGCAGGCGAACAGGCCCGCCGCCCACCAGAAAGCCGTGGTGTAGCTGTGCACCTGGGCAATTTCGAGCAGACCGGGATCGGGCCGTCCGGCGGCCAGTGCGGGCAGGCGGAGGTGACTGGCAAGGTAGGCCGACGCGGCACTGGCGGCCATCGTGTTCAGCAGCGACGTGCCGATCGACCCGCCGACCTGCTGGCCGGTGTTGACCAGCGCTGAAGCCACGCCCGCGTCGTCATTCCGCACGCCCGAGGTGCCGGTGTTCATTGACGGCGAGACGATGAAACCGATCCCCGCAGCGGCCAGCAACATCGGCGGCAGTACGTCCGCGGCGTAGCTGGAGTGCACGCCGATCCTGGTCAGCCAGGCCAGCCCGGCCGCCGACGCCAGCATTCCGGAAGTGACCAGGACCTTCGGGCCGATGCGCGGCAACAGCACGATGTTGGCCAGGTTGGCACAGGCCACGATCGCCGCCACCATCGGCAGGTAGGCGATGCCGGTGCTCACCGGGGAGAAGCCGAGGGTCTCCTCCAGGTAGTAGGTCACGAACAGGAAGATGCCGAACATGCCGGCGCCGGCGATCAGCACCGACACGTAGGCGGCGGCACGGTCGCGGTCGAGCACGACGCGCAGCGGCAGCAGCGGCTGGCCGGCCCGCGCCTCCCACCAGGCGAAGGCTGCCAGTAGGACCGCGCTCCCGGCAAGGAACCCCCAGGTGGACGGGGAGTGCCAGCCATCGCTTGCGGCGTTGGAGAAGCCGTACACGATGCAGAACATCGCGCCCGCCTCGGACAGCAGCCCCGCCAGGTCCAGCCGCGGCCGGTCCGCGGACGGCTGGCTGCGAAGCAGCGCCAATGCGCCGAGGGCGGCGACGGCGGCGAACACCAGGTTCACGTACAGGCACCAGCGCCAGCTCAGGTACTCGGTTAGCACGCCGCCGAGCAGCAGGCCAACGGCGCCGCCGGCGCCCGCGATCGCGCCGAAGATGCCAAACGCCTTGCCTCTGTCCCTGCTTCCGCTGAACGTGGTAGTCAGCAGCGACAGTGCCGCCGGAGCCAGCAGCGCGCCGAACGCGCCCTGACAGGCACGGGCAGCGACAAGGATGGCGAAGCTACCGGCCGCGCCGCCCGCGGCCGACGCGCCGGCGAATCCGATCAGGCCGGCGATGAACGTCGCCTTCCGGCCGATCAGGTCGGTTAGACGGCCGCCGAGCAACAGGAGGCTGCCGAAAGCCAGCGCGTAGGCCGTGATGACCCACTGCCGCTCGACATCGGAGAAATGCAGCGCATGCTGCGCCGATGGCAGCGCGATGTTCACGATCGTGGCGTCCAGCACGACCATGAGCTGTGCCAGGGCGACCACGGCGAGGATCAGCCAGCGCCGGGGATCGGGACCGTCCGACGGATGCTGCCGCGTCGAAGCTGCGGCCGCCCGGCACGTCGCGCTGGCCGGGCCGGGGATCTGGGTGGTGGCGCTCATTGGTGTTGCCTCTCGATCGGTCGTTCATGCAGTCTAACGCAGATTTGCAGTTGAATGCAAATTCGCAGTCTGCTATACACTAGGTCCATGAGCGAGACCGCCCTGACGGACCAAGCACGGCCGAGGGAACACGCCGGACTGCGGGAGCGCGGCAAGGCCCGGCGCCGCGCGGCCATCATCCGTGCCGCCTATCGCCTTTTCGCCGAGCGTGGGTACGAGGCGACCACTGTCGCCGACATCGCGGCCGCCGCCGAGGTGGCGCCGCGGACTGTCGCGATGTACTTCCCTGCCAAGCAGGACATCGCATTGTCGCGATTCACCGAGGCCGTCGAGGATCTGGCGGCGGCGATCCGGTCGCGTCGTCCGGGCGAGCCCATTACCGACGTCCTCGGCGGCTGGCTGCGGGCCCGGAACGTCGCGCCGGACGAGCGGGAGATCTCCGAGCTCGGCCGCCGCATGTTCGAGGCAAATCCGGAACTACGGGCACTGCGCACCGCCCGGATGGCCGCGGCGACTCGCGAGGCGGCGGCCATGGTGGCCGCGGCGACCGACAGTACGGCCGATGCCGCCGGGCCCCGGCTAGCGGCGGTTGCGGTGGCCGCGATGATAACGGAGATACTCGACAGCTATCCCGGCCCGAGCCGCGACGAGGCCGTCGCCGCCGCCATGCGGTTCATCGAAGCTGGGCTCAAGACGCTGTGAGTTCGCCGGGGCTGAGGCGCCGCGGCCGGTCAGGTGGGGGTCATCACGTTCAATACCAGGCCGTTGGGATCCACGACCAGGAAGTGTCGCTGCCCGTAGTCCTCGTCGCGCAGCGGAACGGGGATCTCCGCGCCGCGGCGCCGGGCCCTGGCGTACGCCTCGTCGACATCATCGACGTGCACGGTGAGAACCGCCGAGTAGCTACCTGGCTGTGCAGCGCGACCTGCGAAGAACTCATGGCCTGGTTCGAGAAAGCCCACGTTCAGTGACCGGGCGTCGGGGGCCATCAGCTGCAGGTACCAGCTGCCGAGTTCGACACTGACGACCAGGTCGAACAGGTCGGCGTAGAAGTCGCGGCTCGCCTCGAACAGCTCCGAGGAGAAGTTCGGCACGATTCGCAGCACCCTCATGCCGGTATCAGCCTCATGATCACCGCATTCTAAGGCCCGCGTACGTCGCAGGAAGGTCGGCGCCACAATTCACCTTGCACCTCGGGTCAGCGGGGGATGACCGGCAGGGTGATGTAGCACCGAGCTAGTGAACGAGAGCACGTCCGGGCGCTCCTCGACGGACCGCCGTGTTGCCCGGCCGGGCCGCGGTTGACAGGATGCGCCTTGTGGCAGTTCCCAGCTTGCCGGCGAACAAGGGCACCGGGCCGGGGGTCATCACGCCCGACGGCTGTGCCGTGGAGTTCTACGCCATGCTGTCGGCGGGGCCAGAGCCGGAGATCGTGCACGCCGCGTGCGGGCGGGCGCCGTCCACGATCCTCGAGCTCGGCGCCGGGACCGGGCGGATTTCCTCGGCCCTCGCGACCCTCGGCCACTTTGTCGTAGCGGTGGACGAATCGCCGGAGATGCTCGCCCACGTCCGGCACGCCGAGACGGTGCGCGCGCGGATAGAAGGCCTCCGGCTCGGGAGGCGGTTCGGTGTGGTGCTGCTGCCTTCTTACTTGATCAACGCGCCCGACGCTCAGCTCCGGGACGCCTTCCTGCAGACGTGCGCGCAGCACGTCTCGCCCGCCGGGTGTGTGATCATTCAGCAGCATTCGCCCGCCTGGTTCGCGAACGCTGCGGTGTGGGAGCGCGAGTCCAACGGGATGATCATGCGGCTGACGGACGTGCAGCGGCCCGGGCCGGACCTGGTGAGCGCCACGGCGGAGTACGAGGCTGAGGGGCGGACCTGGACCCACTCGTTCACCGTGATGCGGCTCAACGAGGTCGACCTGTGCTCGTCGCTACTGGCGGCTGGGCTCCGGTTTGATCGCTATCTCAGCAGCGATCAGGAGTGGGTGTGCGCCCGTCCGGACGCGCATCGGCAACCCGGGCGGCAGGGCGAGGCTCCCCGGTGAGCCGCATATGGCGCTGGCTGAGGACGCCGCCTGTCATGTGGGCTGCGGTCGTCGTCTCGATCGGCGTGGCCTGGTTCGCCGCCGGCGTGCTCGCGCTGATCTTGGTGGCGGTCGTGGACCTGCTGATCGTGTCCTACTTCAAGACACCCCAGCTTGTCGGGTGGCGGACCGGTCGGCCGTCACGAGTTCGCAAAGCCGGAGTCCCAACCCCTGGCGGCGAGGACTTGCCAGCCGATCCGGACGTGATCGAAGGCTGGCTTCGCGAGCGCCTGCTGGACGGCCTGCCCGATGACCGGGACTAACCGGCTTACGCCGGTCAGCCTGCCGCCGGTTCGAGCAACACCTTGACCGCGCCGGTTTGCCGCGAGTTCTTGATCGCAAGGACAGCCTCGTCCCACCGCGCCAGCGGGAAGCGGTGGGTGATGACCGGTGTCAGGTCGAAGCCGTTCGCAACGAAGTCGAAGTAGTGCTCCATGGCGTGCTGGGAGACGCCTCGCACCTCCTCGATGCCGAAGCCGTTCGAGCCAATGACGCGCAGTTCCTTGAAATACAGCGGGGTCCACTCGAAGCGCTTGGGAGGCTCCACGCCGGAGATGATAAGTGTCCCGCCAGTGGCCAGCAGCCGCACTGAGGTCTCCACGGTCTGGGTCGACCCGATCGTGTCGTAAACGACGGCGGGCCCGTCCTGCAGCCAGTCGCGTTTGCTCCACGGCGTGAGCGGCGTAGCGCCGACCCGGCGTGCCACCTGCGCGACGAGTTCGTCGGGTACGGCGGACAGCACTG
>JASHSO010000574.1 GCA_030038715.1 Streptosporangiaceae bacterium | reverse complement strand
GATCGCGTTGGGCAGGTAACCGAGCTGGAGCAACAGCAATAGTGCGGTACCGACCAGGCCGGGCGCGAGGCTGTCTTGCAAGTGCGCGTACTCCTGCAGATGCGTGGCTAGCGCTGCCGCGGCCAGCAGGGCGCCGCTAGTGATCAGTATGGCCAGGGCGCCGGTCAATCCGAGCAGCACAGAGCGCTCTCGGTCAGCCAGCAGCCGGACGAGTTGCGACCAGGGCGCAAGCGCTCGGGCACCACCCAGGCCGCCTGCCACCAGCGCGAGCAGCAGGCCGCAGACCAGCGCCTCGGGTAGCGAGGCTGACACCAGCGCGGACCTGCTGGCCACCGCGAGCGCCGCGGTCAGCATGCAGTACGGAACTGCAAGCGCCAGTGCGGCGTGACCCACCCGCGCGAGCCGACTGACCTGCGCAGTCCTGACCACCCAGCGTCCGGCTCGCCAGAGCAGTGCCCCGGGCAGCACCACCAGGCCGAGTGGCAGCATGCCGATCCGGCCGGCGCCGCGCCAGGTGAATGCGACATGCTGCCCGGCCAGCCAGAGCACGGCGGCAGTCCGCAGTGCCGCCGGGAGCCCGAAGCTACTGTGCGGCGCGGCGATCCAGCCGACCAGCACCAGCAGGCTCACCGCTGCCAGCCCCGACGCGGTCACCACGCACGATGCCAGAACGCCCGCGATGATCAGCGGGCGGGCGCTGCTTTCTGGCAGCCCGCCTGCGCCGCCGGCGGCGCCGGTTCGGTCGGCACTGCGCGCGCCGACAGCCGGGGTAGCCACCAGGCAAGCCTGGCAATCCAGCGCGCCTACCCGGCGGAGGCGCGCCGGCCCCGATGGCGAGCGCCGCATTAGCCAGTAAAGGCATGCTTGGCACTGACGGTGGTCTGCCGCGATCGAGTGAGCTCAGCTCGGCCGCATGATCTCCCGGACAAGCTGGGCGGTGCCGCTCGGAGTGCGGCCGACGCGGACGCCGACCTTCTCCAGCGCCTCCTTCTTCGCCTGGGCCGTGCCGGCCGAGCCGGAGATGATCGCGCCCGCATGCCCCATGGTCTTGCCTTCCGGCGCGGTGAATCCCGCGACGTAGGCCACGACCGGCTTGCTGACGCTCTTCTCGATGAACGCGGCCGCCCGCTCCTCGGCGTCACCGCCGATCTCGCCGATCATCACAATCGCGTCAGTCTCCGGGTCGTCCTGGAACGCTTGCAGACAGTCGATATGGGTGGTCCCGATGATCGGGTCACCGCCGATCCCGACGGCGGTGGAGAAGCCTATGTCCCGCAGCTCGTACATCATTTGATAGGTCAGCGTCCCGGACTTGGAGACCAACCCGATCCGGCCCTCCGTGGTTATGTCGGCCGGAATGATGCCCGCGTTGGACTTGGATGGCGAGGCGACACCCGGGCAGTTAGGGCCCACGATCCTCGTCGCGTTCCCGGCCGCGCACGCATATGCCCAGAACGTGGCGGTGTCGTGGACCGGGATGCCCTCGGTGATCACGATCGCCAGCGGGATACCTGCGTCGATCGCCTCGACCACGGCATCCTTGGTCCCGGCTGGGGGCACGAAGACCACTGAGACGTCGGCCCCGGTAGACGCCATGGCGTCGGCGACGGTACCGAAGACCGGGACGGTCCTGCCGGACAGCTCGACTGTCTGGCCCGCCTTGCGCGGGTTGGTGCCGCCGACGACGTTCGACCCGGCCGCAATCATCCTGGCGCCGTGCTTGCGGCCCTCCGAGCCGGTGATGCCCTGGACGATGATCCGGCTGTCCGCAGTCAGGAAGATCGCCATGTCATGCTCCCCTCGTGCTGCCCCGTTGGCCGGCCCCCGGATCCCGTGCAGGAGCCGCGGCGGCCAGTTCGGCAGCGCGGCGCGCTGCGTCATCCATCGTGGCGACCTGCTCCACAGTCGGTAGCGCGGCATCGCTGAGGATGCGCCGCCCCGCGGCGGCGTTGTTCCCGTCCAGCCGTACCACGATCGGGTGCCGCACGGGCTCGCCTCTGTCGGCCAGCAGTCCGATGGCCGAGACGATGCCGTTCGCGACGGCGTCGCACGAGGTGATGCCGCCGAAGACGTTCACAAGCACGCTACGCACGTCAGTGTCGGACAGCACGATCTCCAGGCCGTTGGCCATCACCTCGGCGGAGGCACCACCCCCAATGTCGAGGAAGTTCGCTGGCCGGATGCCGCCGAATTCCTCCCCGGCGTACGCCACCACGTCGAGGGTCGACATCACCAGGCCAGCGCCGTTCCCGATGATCCCGACCGCGCCGTCTAGCTTGACGTAATTGAGGTGCTTGGCCTTGGCGCGCTCCTCCAGCGGATCATCAGCGCCGGGATCGGGGAATCTGTCGAACTGCTGCCGGTATGCAGCGTTGTCATCGAGCGTCACCTTGGCATCCAGCGCGATCACACGGCCGTCTCCGGTGTACACCAGAGGGTTGACCTCGACCAGCGTCGCGTCCGCCTGATCGAAGACAGCCCACAGCCGCTCGGCGAGCTCGGCGGCACCGGCCTGGGCCTCTGCTGGCAGCCCGCCGGCCCGGACGATCTCCTCGGCCTGCATCGCGGTCACCCCAGCAAGCGGGTCGATAAGGATCCTCGCCAGCGCGTGCGGCTTCGTGCGAGCCACTTCTTCGATCTCCACGCCGCCCGCTACCGAGCACATGGCCAGGTAGCTGCGCTCCGCCCTGTCGACTAGGAAAGACAGGTAGTACTCCGCCGCGATATCGGTGTCCTGGGCGACGAGGACCGAGTGCACGGTGTGACCCTTGATGTCCATGCCGAGAATCCTCGCGGCCTTCTGTTCGGCCTCCTCGGGCGTGTCGGCCAGCTTCACTCCGCCGGCCTTGCCGCGGCCGCCGGTCTTCACCTGCGCCTTGATCACGACCAGTGGCTTGGGGTCGCCCTTGCCCGCGGCCCGGGCCTCGGCCGCGTATCCGGCGGCGATCTCACCGGCCTGCTGCGCGGTGTAGGCGACCTGGCCGCGCGGTATCGGGACGCCGTGCTCGGCGAACAGCTCCTTTGCCTGGTACTCGAACAGGTCCACCAGGTCCGTCCTTTCCGCTCGACGCCCCAAGCCCGAGCGGCAGCCTAGTGCGACCCGGCCGTGGCGCCGCCACCCGGGTGCTAGCCGACTGCTTCTTCGGTCGCGAGGGCCGAGCGGACCCACTCCACAATCTCGGTGGTAGTCGCGCCGGGAGTGAAGATCTTGGCGACTCCCATCCGCACCAGTTCGGCGATGTCAGCCTCGGGGATGATCCCGCCGCCGAACACCGTGATGTCGGAAGCACCCCGTTCCTTCAGCAACTCGAGCACGCGAGTGAACTGTGTCATGTGGGCGCCCGACAGAATGGACAGGCCGATGGCGTCAGCGTCCTCCTGCAGCGCGGCGGCGACGATCTGCTCGGGGGTCTGGTGCAGTCCGGTGTAGATGACCTCCATGCCGGCATCTCGCAGCGCCCGCGCCACCACCTTGGCCCCGCGGTCATGACCGTCCAGGCCTGGCTTGGCGATGATCACCCGGATGCTGCGCATGGACTTCCTCCGACTCGCGAGCTGGCGGCGGGCCGGCTAGCACCCTCAGGCTATCGCCTGGCTGGCGCTCGGCTGGCCGGAGCGCACACCCTACGAAAGGCGGACCTGATCTTCGCCCAGGCTGGACGTGCTGCTGCTCGGCTAGCGCCCTGATGCCTACAGCTTCTCGATCGGCGCGTAGCGCAGCAGCAGGTGCTTGATTCCGTAGTCGCTACCGAAGTCGATCTTCGCCTCGGGGTCGTCGCCGCGGCCCTCGACCGACAGCACCGTGCCGAGGCCGTAGGAGTCGTGGGTGACCCGATCACCGGGCCGCAGCGCGGGAACCGGTCGGTTGCCGACCGCGCGCACCCCGGGCCGACGGGCCAGCCGCTCGGAGGCCGGCGGTACTGCTGCCGACTCGTCTCGGCGCCAGTCGATCAGCGCTGACGGCACCTCCGACAGGAACCTGGACTGCTTGTGGAAGGCGGGTC
>JASHSO010000573.1 GCA_030038715.1 Streptosporangiaceae bacterium | reverse complement strand
AAAACGCGCTTTGCGACGCCTTTCCTACTGAGTACGTCGCTTGCCCGTAAGATGCCGGACACCCTCAGCCGCCTGAGTATCGCCGGCTGTGCCGTCTACGATGCGCTGGTAGCGCTGGCCGCCAAAGAGCACGGGGTCAGCCTCGCCACCAGGGACGAGCGCGCGCGCGGCACATACGACGCTGTTGGTGTCACGGTGATTATCGTCACCTGATCGCCGCATCCAGCCATCGTCGCCGAGCCGGCGACTCGCGGCGATCCCGGCATCGGGAAGACGACGCTGCTGTCCGTCGCCTCAGCCGCGGCCAGCGCAAGAGGCATCTCGGTCTCGCCCGCCGTCGGCACGCAGTCACAAGCCCGCCCGGCGTTTCCGAAACTGCAAGAGCCGATGCGGCCCGTAGTGGAGGGGCTCGGTCGCCTGCCCGAACCACAGCGCGGCGCCTTGCAGCCGCGCGGAGTCAGCGATGCCCTGCCGCCCGATCCACTTCCTTTGCGCTGCTGGCACTGAACATGCTGGCATACGCAGCCGAGCGCAGGCCATCGCTGCTGATCGCTGACCAGGCCGAGTGGCTTGACCCGCAGATCGGCAAGGCCATTGCCTTCGTCGCCCGCAGACTGGATGCCAAGCCAATTTCGATGCGCGTCCTGCCAGCCCCGGTGCGGATGCTGTACCCGGTCCTGATCGGACGGCACTGGAGGAGGTACGCGGCCACGCTGCGCAACACGACCTGACCGGCAGGCGGCACGGCCTGTAGCCCCTGGAACCGGGCCGGGCCATGCAGCATCAGGGCCGCCGGTCGCCGGGCGCCTCACGGCCCCGCACTGCTACCCTGACCTGCGCAGTTCGTGCTACCAGCCATGCACGGTGGCGGTGATCAGGGCCTGCGCCATCCACACGAGAAGGTCAATGGCCTGGTCGCGGGAAAGTTGGGCTATGTCGGTGGTCCAGACAATGGCGTCGGATCCAAACAGTGGGATGAGCGCCGCGGCCAGGCGGTCACGAGCGGCTGGCGAGACTTCGGGCGGCAGGTCCTGGAGTAGCGCAGCGATCCAGCGACCGCGGTTGGTCAGGCCGCGGCGAGGCTGCTGATTTTCTCGCTCAGGCGTCAGCGACAGGCGGAGCATCGTGCGCAACTCGGTCTCATGGTCGAAGGCCCACGCTCCGGTCGCTCGGACCAGGTCGGCGGCCCGGGCGCCCAGGTTACCGGGCGACGAGACCGCTAGCGGGGCCCAGGCGGTGTCGGAGAGCGGATCGTCGGCCAGGGACATCGTCGCATGCAGCACGACCGAGTCATTGGTCGGAAAATAGCGATAGGCGGTGGCGCGAGATACGCCGGCGACCTTAGCCACCGCCGGCACCGTCAGCGGGCCACCGGTGCGGAGCAGTTCCCAGGCGGCCTGCCGCAGCAGGCGCATGGTCCGTTCTTTGGGACCAGACTGTCCTCCGCTGCCGCGTGAACCTTCCAACGTCTCACTCACCCCTTGACATGACAGGCCTTAAAGATTGATGATACTTGAAGTCTCATAATGAGACTAGTAGTCTCACAGGCTGCGGTGCACCCAGCAGCGAAAGGGGGCCTCCTCCATGACCACCGTTACCGAGTCAGTCTCGTCCACCCGGGCCGTCCCGGCGGTGACCGGGCTGCACCATCTTGGCCTTACGGTCCGCGACATCGCCGCGAGCGAGGCCTGGTACAGCCGGGTGCTCGGGCTGGTCCGCGCGTTCGTCGAACCGCACGGAACCGGCGATGGCTTTGCCGTCGTGATGACCCGCCCCGGCACCGGGCTGTTCGTAGGCCTTGACTACCATCCCGCCGCAGACCGGGTGAGGTTCAGCCCGCTCCGCGCCGGGCTGGATCACCTGGCGCTTCAGGTCGCCAGCCGGGAAGACCTAGACTCATGGGTCACCCACCTGGACGGCGCCGGAGTTGAGCACGGGGCAGTGTTCGAGACCGCGGAGCCGGCGCCGCATGCACTAGTGGTGTTCCGCGACCCGGACGGGATCCCGATCGAGCTGTTCTGGTTCGGCGGCTGAAATGGCCGGGACACTCCACCTGCCGCCGCGGGTCGGGCCCCAGCCACGCACCAGCATCGAGATACCGCATCGGCAGCTCGACCAGCAACCCGGCGACAGTCGGTACGTGGACGCAATTCTCGCCCAGGCAATGGCATGGCCCTCGGTTCAGCCGCAGTCCTCAGCGATCTCGGTGGCGGGTGCCCGCGCGCTGGCGCTGGACGTTGCCACGGCCGCCGGGCCCGCCGAAGCGTTCATGGTCGGCCGGGAGTTCTGCCACGTGCACGCCGATGGCGACTTCAGCCTGCACGCCACCCTGCCGATCCCGCTGGCTGGTGCTGCCGAGTGCGCCGGATGGGCCGAACCTCACTTTCTAGCCCGCACCGGGCACGCTCCCGCAACCGTCGTCATGCTCTATGCCCCGCGCGATGGCATCGAACGTGACGTCATCCTGGGGCTGGTCCGAGCCTCCTACGAATTCGCTCTAGCCCCGAGTGACGAGCTTATGGCGGACACACACAACCGTCCTGCTGTACAGACGTCCAGCTGAACAAGGGAAACCGCCCATCCGGATAAAGGAGTGGACATGTCCATCTATGTCGTAGGTCCAAGCGATGGCGAGCAGTCCGGCGGCGGGCCGATCCGATGCCGCATCATCGAGGACGGGTCGCACACCCAGCACCGGCTAGGCCTGATCGAGGCGGTCGTGCCACCCGGCCCCGGCGGTCCACCTCAGCACATCCACCACAAGCACGACGAGATCTTCATCGTGACCCACGGCAAGCTCAGGTTCACCTCCGGGTCGAAGAGCGTCGATGTCGAAGCTGGCTCGTGCGTAACTGTCCCGCCAGGCACGCCGCACACCTTTGCCAACCCCTTTGACCAGCCAGCCAAGTTCATCGGCACGCTCACACCCGACTTGTACGTTGAGTACTTCCGCGACCTGGGCAGGCTCCCCGTCGACGAAAGCGGGATGCTCGACCCCGCCGACATCGGCCGGACGATGGTCAGATACGGCACCGAAGTGGTGCGTGCTTGATGACAGGCAATGCTAAGTTCCGCATTGGCGCCATGACCTGGCCCCATGGACGCCGACCTGCTTCCCCGAGGCATGGATCGCCGCGCCTGAGGTGCGCCGGCTGCGCGCTGCTGCGGCACCGGATGTCAGACGGCTCGAGATGCCTGATGGACCGCTAGCCCGGTGATGACGAGGCCTATCCCGCCGAGGTCTTCCGCTGTGGGGATCTGGCGGAGCACGACGGTCCCGATCAGCGTGGCGCAGGCGGGCAGCAGGGCGAGCATGAGGGCAAAGGTCGCGCGCGGCAGTCGCGCCATGGCTAGCTGGTCGGTGACGTAAGGGATTACGGAGGAGCATATTCCGACGCCTAGGCCCCACATGAGCCAGGTCGGCTGGTGAATGGCGGGAAGGGCGGCGGGAAGGCCGATCGCGGTGGCGGCGATTGCCGCGACGATCATCGCGGCACCGAGCTGGTCGATGCCGGCTAGCTCTGTCGACGTGCGGTCCGGCAGCGGCGTTCCTGCGTTGGCGATGCGATGGCCGAGCACGAGGTAGCCGAAGAACCCAGCGCTGTTGCCGAATGCGAACACCAAGCCGAGCG
>JASHSO010000572.1 GCA_030038715.1 Streptosporangiaceae bacterium | reverse complement strand
AGAACCCGTCGGGCTGCCAATTACCCCATACCCCATGAGTACGCATCACCAGACGATCCCGGCGCGCCAGTGCAGTGTAGCCGAACCGAACACCGTGGCCAACCAGGGATCAGTGCCCCGACCCGGACCGGCCGGGGTGCGACGGCTCTAAAGGCTGCTGGCATCGACGACCGGGTTGGTGAGTGTGCCGATCCCCTCGATGGTGACCGAGACACTGTCCCCGGCGACCAGCGGACCTATCCCGCCCGGCGTGCCGGTCAGCAGCACGTCCCCGGGCAGGATCGTCATCACCGACGTCACGTAGCTGACCAGCGTCACGATGCCGTGAATCAGCAGGGAGGTGCGCGAGTTCTGCTTCACCTCGTCGTTCACCGCCGTGGTCAGCAGCACGTCGGCCGCGTCTAGTTCCGTCTCGATCCACGGCCCAAGCGGGCAGAAGGTGTCAAAGCCCTTGGCCCGCGTCCACTGGCCATCACTGAACTGCAGGTCGCGCGCGGTCACGTCGTTAGCGCAGGTATAGCCGAAGATCACCTCCGGAACCCGCTCGGCCGGCACGTCCCGGCACAGCCTGCCGAAGACGATGGCGAGCTCGCCCTCGTAGTCGACACGCTGCGACAGTTTGTCCGGGCGGCTAATGGCCTCACCGGGACCGATCACCGCGGTCGACGGCTTCAGGAAGATCAACGGCTCAGCGGGCGGTTCGTTGCCGAGTTCCCTGACGTGGTCGACATAGTTCCGGCCGATCGCGACGACCTTGCTGGGCAGCACCGGTGCCAGCAGCCGTACGTCGGCCAGCGGATATCGGGCACCGGTCAGCCGGACACCCTCCGCGGCGCTGGGGCCGAACGGGTGGCCGTCAACCTCCGCGACGGTCAGCCCGCCCCGCGACTGCCCGTTGGCCGCGCCAGCCTCGCCGGAATCGACGACCCCATACTTCACATTGCCGGCGACCGAGAACCTTGCGATCCGCATGCTCCAGCTCCCCTGCCTGCTAATCCCGACTGGCTACTGAATGTAGCCCTCGACCTCGCTCACCGGCCGTGCCGCCGAGCCGCTCGGGTCCTCGCCGAACTCGCGTCTGGCACGACGCTGCCGCAGCAGGTCCCAGCACTGGTCAAGCTGTTCCTCGACGGCACGAAGCTGGGCGTGCTCGTCGTGGCTGGAAAGCTTGCCGTCGGCCAGCTTGGCGCGCAGGTCGTGCTCGGTCTGGATGAGCTGATCGATGCGCTGAAGGATGTCCTTGTCGTCCACCGAATAGTCCCTTCCTCGCCTCGACCCATATCTTTGCATTCGCGGCGTCGCAGCGGACCCGGAGCCCCTGTCCCTCGGCATCTTCGCCGAGGCCGGCCTGTCGGACCTGCGGTCTACCGTGACCGCATGCGCCCGACGCGCAAGCACATCATCGCCGTCGCCATCGCGCTGATCGAGCGCGACGGCGTCGGGGCGCTATCCCTGAGTCGCCTGGCCACCGAGCTGGGGTGTGACGTGGTTAGCCTGTACGACCACGTTCCCTCCAAAAGTGCGCTGCTGGAGGCCGTTGCTGAAGCGGTCGCGTCCGGCATGGAGCTACCGTCCATGCCGGAGGCAAGCTGGGAAATCAGGTTGCGCGCTGTGGCCGGCGCCTTCTGCGGCCTGGCGCGCACCCATCCCAGGTGCGCCGTGCTCGCCGCGGCCACGCCGGGTTCCGCGCGCGCCAAGCGGTCCGATGAATACGTGCTCGCGGCGCTGCACCAGGCCGGCCTTCGCGGGCCGGACGCGGTGCCGATCATGCGGGCCTTTCTCGCCTACCTGACGGGCTGGCTCGTGTGCCAGGCCGGCCCGCCGGGGTCACCGGCCGATCCGCGGCCGACCGGCCGCCCCTCGCTGCGACACCGGGAGTTCCCGCCCGTCACCTGCCCAGCCGGGGAACTGCATCCGACCGATCCCGACGCGGACTTCGAGTTCGGCCTCGACCTGCTCGTCGATGCGATCGCCGCACGTTGCCCAGCGCCGACCGGAAGGATGCTGCCATGACCAACCCGTTCTCGGTCCTCGGTCACCTGGAGTGCTCGCGGTGCTCGGCGGTGTACGACGCGAACGAGCTCCAGGGCACCTGCAGCTGCGGATCGCCGTTGCTCGCTCGCTACGACCTTGGCCGGGTGGCCGGTGCGGTCGAGCGAGCCGAGATCACCAGCCGGCCGCCCCTGCTATGGCGATATCACGAGCTGCTGCCGGTGCGCAGCCCCGAGGCTGTGGTCACGCTGGGCGAGGGCATGACGCCGCTGCTGCCGCTGCGGAGGCTAGGCGGTGAACTCGGTCTGCCGCGGCTGCTCATGAAGGACGAGGGCTGTCTGCCGACCGCCACGTTCAAGGCGCGCGGGGCGGCCGTCGGGGTCTCGCGGGCCACCGAGCTGGGTGCAGCAGGCGTAGCCATGCCGACCAACGGCAACGCCGGCGCCGCGTGGGCCGCATTCTGCGCCCGGGCCGGACTGCCGTGCCTGGTCGCGATGCCGGAGGACGCGCCGTTGATCACCCGGGCCGAGTGCCTCGCCGTCGGCGCCGAGCTGGAGATCGTGGCTGGCCTGATAGGCGACGCGGCAGTGGTGGTCTCGCGGGCTCTGGCCGGACGGCCCGGCTGGCTCGACGTGTCGACCCTGCGCGAGCCGTACCGGCTCGAGGGCAAGAAGACCATAGGCCTGGAGATCGCCGAGCAGCTCGGTTGGCGCGTCCCGGACGTCATCCTGTGCCCGGTCGGCGGCGGCGTCGGGCTGATCGGGATCTGGAAGGCGCTCGGCGAGCTTGCCGCGCTCGGCTGGATCGGGCCCGAGATGCCGCGGCTCGTGGCTGTACAGGCCGCGGGCTGCGCTCCGGTGGTCCAGGCATTCGCGACCGGTGCCGAGTCCACCTCGCCGTGGCCCGACGCCGCCACTGTCGCCTTCGGCCTGACCGTGCCGGCGCCGCTCGGCGGCCCGCTGATCCTGCGGGCACTGCGGGCGACGGGCGGTACTGCGGTCGCGGTGACCGACACCGAACTGCTCGACGCGGAGGTCAGGCTGGCGCGCTGCGAGGGGTCGTGGGCGTGCCCGGAGGGAGCCGCCTGCATAGCGGCGGCGGCTCAGCTGCGGGAGGCCGGCTGGCTTTCCGGGCAGGACCAAGTGGTGGTGTTGAACACCGGCGCCGGGCTCAAGTACCCCGACAACGTCACGACATGACCGATTCGCGCATCGGCTGGCCGCTGGCGATCAGCAGATCTTGTGCATCCACCCGTACGGGTCCGGCAGGTGGCCGAACTGGATGCCGAGCAGCTGCTGCCGGAGCTTGGTCGTGACGGGCCCCGGCTTCCCGCGGCCGACCGTCCAGGCGCCAGCCGTTCCCTTGACCGCGCCGACCGGCGTGATCGTCGCGGCAGTGCCGCAAGCGAACACCTCGGTGATCTCGCCTGACTGGCAGCCCTGCTGCCACTGCGACACCGAGATCGCGCCCTCCTGCGCAGGGATGCCGAGGTCGGGCGCGAGGGTCAGCAGCGAGTCCCTCGTGATGCCGGGCAGCAGCGTCCCGGTCAGCCCGGGCGTCATGACCCGGGCACTGCGACCGGAGCCATAGACGAAGAAGAGGTTCATCCCGCCTAGTTCCTCGACCCAGCGATGCTCGGCGGCGTCCAGCCAGACCACCTGCTCGCAGCCGTGCTCGACCGCCTGCAGCTGGCCGGTGAAGCCGGCGGCATAGTTCCCGCCTGTCTTGGCCGCGCCCGTGCCGCCGGGCGCTGCCCTGATGAATCCGTCGGCGATCCAGACCGACACAGGCTTGACGCCGCTGGCGAAATAGCCGCCCGCCGGAGAAGCGATCACCGC
>JASHSO010000571.1 GCA_030038715.1 Streptosporangiaceae bacterium | reverse complement strand
ACGCTGGCCGTCACCCTCGCCGCCCTCGGCGCGACCGGCAAGCAGGACGAGGTCACCAAGATCGCGACCGGTGGCAAGCTGGCCGCACCGCTGGTCGCCGCGGCTGGCCTTGGGCCCGCCGACAGCAGCAAGCCAGACGCGCGTCTTGAGCGCCTGCGCAGGGCGGCCGGAGCGGCCGTCCGGTCCCTGGCCTCGAGCAAGGCTCGCGCGATCGCGGTCGCACTCCCGGCCCGGGACGCGGCCGAGACCGAGGCGGTGGCGCTCGGTGCGCTGCTCGGCGGCTACTCCTTCGACAGGTACCGCCGCGACGCCAACGGCAGCCGGGCCGACATCGTCGTGCTCACCGCCGCCGCGGGCAGCACAGCGGCGGTGCACCGCGCCGCTGTGCTGGCCGACGCCATGGCGCTGGTACGCGACCTGGTCAACACCAGCCCGTCCCACCTGTATCCGCAGACGTTCGCGGCGGAGGCCGAGCGGGTTGCGAGGGCCGCCGGGCTGGACATTGAGGTGCTCGATGACCAGGCGCTAGCGGCCGGGGGCTACGGCGGGATCACGGGGGTTGGCCAGGGCTCGGTCCACCCACCGCGGCTCGTCCGGCTCGGTTACCGGCATCCGGACGCGGCCAAGACCGTGGTCTTCGCCGGGAAGGGGATCACCTTCGACTCCGGTGGGCTGTCGCTGAAGCCAGCCAAGGCCATGGAGGCCATGAAGTCTGACATGAGCGGTGCCGCCGCTGTGCTCGCCGCGCTGCAGGCCATCGCTGCCCTGCGGCCGGCCGTCAACGTCGTCGGCTACCTGCCGCTGGCAGAGAACATGCCTGGCGGTAACGCGCAGCGGCCATCGGACGTGATCACCATCTACGGCGGCAAGACAGTCGAGGTGCTGAATACCGACGCCGAGGGCCGGCTCGTGCTGGCCGATGCGCTGGCTCGGTCTGGGCGGGACTCCCCTGACTTGCTCGTCGACGTGGCCACGCTCACGGGTGCGCAGCTCGTCGCGCTCGGTCCGCGTATCAGCGGCGTGATGGGCAGCGACGACGACGTGTGCAACGCGGTCGTCGATGCCGCCCGCCGGGCGGGCGAGCAGGCCTGGCCGATGCCGCTGCCCGAGGAACTCAGGACGGGCCTGGACTCGACCGTTGCCGAAATCGCCAACGTGACTGCCGAGCGGTTCGGCGGCATGCTTGTCGGCGGCTTGTTCCTGCGGGAATTTGTACCTGACGGAGTGCGCTGGGCACACGTGGACATCGCGGGGCCGGCGTTCCACGAGGGCGAGCCGTACGGCTACACCCCTAAGGGAGGAACGGGCGCAGCCGTGCGCATGCTGGTCCAGCTGGCCGCGGACGTGGCGGACGGCCGGCTCTAGCCGGCCACGAAGGGAGTCTGGACGTGACGGACGGCAGCGGCTTCGACCTCGTCATTCTCGGCGGCGGCAGCGGCGGATACGCCTGCGCCCTGCGCGCGGCCGAGCTTGGCATGCGGGTCGCGCTCATCGAAGAGGACAAGGTCGGCGGCACGTGCCTGCACCGGGGCTGCATCCCGACGAAGGCGCTGCTGCACGCCGCCGAGATCGCCGACCTCGCGCACGAGGGTTCCTCTTTCGGAGTGCAGACCAGCCTTGACGGCATCGACATGGCGGGCGTGAACGCCTACAAGGACAAGGTCGTGACCCGGTTGTGGCGGGGCCTGACCGGACTGGTCGCCAGCCGCCAGATCGAGGTCATCGAGGGTCACGGCAGGCTCACCTCGGCCACCTCTGTCCAGGTCGGGGACCAGACACTCACCGGTGCGAACGTGGTGCTGGCCAGCGGCTCACAGCCGCGCAGCCTGCCGGGCCTAGACATCGACGGGCAGCGGATCATCACGAGCGAGCATGCGCTGAACCTCGATCACGTGCCGGCCTCGGTCGTCGTGCTCGGCGGCGGTGTGATCGGCGTGGAATTCGCGAGCGTCTGGCGCTCGTTCGGCGCCGAGGTCACGATCGTGGAGATGCTGCCGCGTCTGCTGCCCACCGAGGATGAGTCCAGTTCGAAACTGCTGGAGCGCGCGTTCCGCCGCCGCGGGATCGGCTTCAGGGTCGGCACCAGGTTCGAGGGCGTCAAGGACACCGGCACCGGCGTCACCGTGACTCTGGAGGGCGGTACCTATATCGACGCCGAGCTGCTGCTCGTCGCCGTAGGACGTGGACCGGTCTCGGCCGGGCTCGGCTACGACGAGGTCGGCGTCGCGATCGACCGCGGGTTCGTGCTGGTCGATGAGTACTGCCAGACCAATGTCCCGACCATCTACGCCATTGGCGACCTGCGGCCGGGCCCGCAGCTCGCGCATGTCGGCTTCGCCGAGGGGATCATGGTGGCGGAGCGCCTGGCCGGCCGGCGGGTGGTCCCGATCGACTACGACGGCGTGCCGCGCGTCACCTACTGCGACCCCGAGGTGGCCTCGGTTGGCATCACGTCCGCGACTGCCGCCGCGCGGGGCATCGAGGTCACGGAGTTCACTTACGATCTGGCGGGCAACGGCCGGAGCCAGATCCTGCAGACCGCCGGCGCGGCGAAGGTCATCGCGACCGCTGGCGGCGGCCCGGTGCTGGGCATCCACCTAGTCGGCGCGCGGGTAGGCGAACTCATAGCCGAGGCGCAGCTGATCTACAACTGGGAGGCGATACCCGCCGACGTGGCCCAGCTCATCCACCCGCACCCGACGCAGTCTGAGGCCATCGGCGAGGCGCACTTGGCGCTGGCGGGCAAGCCCCTGCACGTCCACGGATGACCGGACCGGCACGCGTTAGAGTCAACTCAGCAGCAGAAGAAGGAGTCACGGGAAGCCATGGCGGTCTCCGTATCCATGCCGCAGCTCGGCGAGAGCGTCACCGAGGGTACTGTCACGCGCTGGCTCAAGCGCGAGGGTGAGCACGTTCAGGCCGACGAGCCGCTGCTCGAGGTCTCCACCGACAAGGTGGACACCGAAATACCGTCCCCGGTTTCCGGCATCCTGCGCGGCATCGCGGTCGCGGAAGACGAGACCGTCGCTGTCGGTGCCGAGCTTGCCGTCATCGACGAGGACGGTGCCGCGGCAGCGCCGGACGCCGCCGCAGACGTCACCGAGCTCGTTCCGCCGGAGGAAGCGGCCGCCGAACCCCTCGTCCCGCCGCCGGCCGTGGCGGCTCCGCCCCTGGTCGCTCCGCCGGCCGGCCCTGCTGTCGCGCCCATCGCGCCGCCGGAGCCCGTCGTGGTGGCTCCGCAGCCTGCGCAGCCCGCAGCACCGTACCGGCCCGCGGCACCGAGACCGGATGGGGGAGACGGGCTCGCAGCCACCGGCCCCGCCGAGTACACCGACGGCACCGAGGGCGGCCCGTACGTGACGCCGCTGGTCCGAAAGCTCGCCGCTGAACACGGAATCGACCTCGACTCGGTCACCGGCACCGGCGTCGGCGGCCGGATCCGCAAGCAAGACGTCCTGGATGCTGTCGCTGCCGGCCGCGCGCCTGCCGCCCCGGAGCCCGTACCGGCCGCAGCCGCAGTCGCCCCGGCGGTGCCCCCGGTCGTGCCCGAGCCACCGCGGCAGGCTCCGGTCATCGTGCCGTCGAGCCTGCGCGGCACCACCGAGCGGATGTCGCGTGCCCGCCAGGTGATAGCGCAGCGAATGGTCGAGTCGCTGCAGACCTCCGCACAGCTCACGACCGTGGTCGAGGCAGATGTCACGGCGATCGCGAGGCTCCGCGACCGGGCCAAGTCCGCATTCGAGGCTAGGGAGGGGGTCAAGCTCTCCTTCCTGCCGTTCTTCGCGCTCGCCACCGTCGAGGCGCTGAAGCTGCACCCGAAGCTGAACGCCGTCATCGACACCGAGGCCAGCCAGGTGACCTATCACGACACCGAGCATCTCGGCATCGCGGTGGACACCGAGCGCGGACTCATGGTTCCGGTCATCAGGAATGCTGGCGACCTGAACATCGGCGGGTTGGCCCGGAAGATCGCCGACCTGGCCGAGCGGACCCGGGCCGGGCAGGTCGGCCCGGACGACCTTGCTGGCGGCACGTTCACCCTCACCAATACCGGAAGCCGCGGCGCGCTCTTCGACACACCAATCATCAACCAGCCCCAGGTCGGCATCCTCGGCACGGGCAGCGTGGTCAAGCGCGCCGTCGTGGTCGAAGACCCCGTGCTCGGCGAGGTGATCACTGTCAGGTCGATGGTGTACCTGGCGCTCACTTATGACCATCGGCTCGTCGACGGCGCGGACGCCGCGCGCTTCCTCAATACGCTCAAGTCGAGGCTGGAAGAAGGCGCATTCGAGACCGAACTGGGCCTGTGACTCACTCGCGTCGGCTGACTGTCGACGCTGGGTAAGACAGCCGCCGGAATGAGCCCCGGGAACCTCGGGAGGCCGGGAGTGCGGATTGCCGTCACGGGGGCGAGCGGGCTCATCGGCACCGCACTGACCGCGAGCCTGCGCGCTGACGGCGCTGAGGTGCTGCGGCTGGTGCGACGACCGGCGCGTGCGGCCGACGAGGTGTGCTGGGACCCGTCAGCGCCTAACGGTGCAGTGAACCCCGGGGCGCTGGAAGACGTCGACGGCGTCGTGCACTTGTCCGGCGCGTCGGTGGCAGAACGCAGGTGGACGCCCGCACGTAAGCAAGAACTACGGGCCAGCCGGGTCAGCAGCACGAGCGCCCTGGTCGCCGGCATCCTGGCAGCGCCCGAACCGGTGCCAGTGCTGCTGTGCGCCTCAGCCGTCGGCTGGTACGGCGACACCGGCGACCGGAAGGTCGACGAAGCTGCCCAGTCGGGCCGCGGCTTCCTCGCCGATTTGGTTCGCGACTGGGAGGCCGCGGCCGCCAGCGCCGCGACGGCGGGCATCAGGGTCGCAAGCCTGCGGTCCGGGATCGTGCTGTCCAGCCGGGGCGGCATGCTGCCTCGGCTGCTGCCGTCGTTTCGGCTCGGCCTTGGCGCCCGGATCGGCTCCGGCGATCAGTACCTGAGCTGGATCACGCTAGCCGACCACGTCCGCGCAGTCCGTTTCGTCCTCGACCGAGCCGATCTGACCGGCCCGGTCAACCTGACCGCACCGACCCCAGTTACGAATGCGCAGTTCACAGCGGCCCTCGCGGCCGCCGTGCACAAGCCCGCGCTGCTGCGGCTGCCGGCCGGCCTGCTGCGACTGGCCCTGGGCGAGATGTCCGGTGAACTGCTCGCTAGCTGCCGGGCCGTGCCGTCCAGGCTCGACCGAGCGGGCTTCACGTTCGCCGACTCCGACATCAGCGCGGCGATTCGCACCGCGATGAACGATGCCGCAGCCTGGCCACGCGATACCGCCGCGGGCACATAGTCACGGCACCGCGCCCTTGTGTGTCAGGGAGCCCCCTGCTGCGATGCGGAGTCGAGCCCAGGCCCCGTAGCTTCGCCGGATTCGGTCATGAGCGGCATCGGCGGCGCCGCAAGCAGGTCGCGCAGCGACCGCCCCGGACCGGCGCCGATCAGCGGGATTTCACGCAATGGCGGAAGCGGACCCGCTTCGCCCTGGTACCGGCGTGTCACCGCCATCGTCGTGCGCAGCAGCCGCCTGGCACCCAAGATCGCCACCGCGGCCAGTGGCAGCTCGATGACAATAGCCGATAGCAGGCTGAGCCAGAACCCGCTGGTGTGTGCGTCAAGCACGACATCGAACCACGCGTCGCAGCACAGCAGCGTGGCGAGCACGACCAGGCAGATGATCAGGATTTGCCTGCGCCGCCACAGCGCCCAGCCGGTGACGGCGAACGCGGCAAGCTCGGCCAGGTCAAAGCCGACCCATGCGCCCCGCCAGCCTCCCGTGCGGTAGTAACGCGGCAGCGTGGCGGCGAGCAGTCCGATCCACGCCGCCAGGCAGATGCAGCAGATGACGATGACCGCGAGCACGATTGCGCGCCGACGGGCTCCGCTGGGGCTGGCCGGCTGGTCCCGCCGGTCCAGCGACGCCAGCACGCGCATGAGGCTCAGCCTGTCCTGCGCGCTCATGGCGCGCAGTTCCTGCTCGTCGAACATTGCCGCTACCTCCACTGCACGCAAGCCATGATCTGGCGCGCGGCATTCCCGGACCAGCTTCCGCCGAGCCTGCCCCGGGCATGGCGGCAGGGGTGAGCGACCTACCCGACCACGGTGACCGGCAGCGCGTCGAAGCCGCGAAGCAGGAAGGTATCCCTGCGTACCGGCTCGCCCGCTGCGGCAATGGCCGGGAATCGGCCAAGCAGCCGCCGGAAGGCAATGCTCCCCTCCAAGCGGGCCAGTGCCGCGCCTATGCAGAAGTGCGCACCGCCGCCGAAGCTCAGCGTGCCGGGATCCGATCGCAGCGGGTTGAAGATATCGGGTTCGGTGAACCGGCGCGGGTCCCTGTTTCCTGCGCCGAGCATGGTGATAACCTCGTCGCCCTCGGACACTGGCACGCCTGCGACCTTTGTGTTGTAGGCGACTCGGCTGGTCAGCTGGACCGGCGAGTCGTACCGCAGTACCTCTTCGACGAAGGCCGACGCCGGAACCGTCCCGTCCCGCACCGCCGCGCCCGCCGACGGATCCTGCAGTACGAGGCGCAGCCCGTTCCCCAAAAGGTTTGTCGTCGTCTCAAAGCCAGCCACCAGCAGCAGCGTCATGTTGTGCAGCAGCTCGGCACCGCTGATCCGTCCGTCCTCGCTCTCGCTCACGGCCACCAGGTCAGACAGCAGGTCGGCGCGCGGGTCGGCGCGGCGCTTGGCCGCCAGGCCGGTGAAATAGGCCAGCAGCTCGACGGCGGCCGCATTGATGGCCGGCAAGGTCGCGGGATCGTGGAGTTCGAACACGCCGGCCAGGTCCCGGGCGATGGGCCTGAAGCCTTCCCGGTCAGGCTCGGGTATGCCGATCAGCTCGCAGATCACTGTGACCGGCAAGAGGTAGGCGAAGTCGTGCATGAACTCGATCGCCGAGCCGTCGCCGCCGCGCTCGGCCATGGAGTCCAGCAGGTGATCGGTCATCCGCATGATTGCGGGCTCCAGCGCTGCCACGCGGCGGGCGGTGAACGTCCGCGCGAGCAGGCCTCGGATCCTGGCGTGCTTGCTGCCGTTCAGGTTCAGCAGCCAGTCGGCGCCCTGGACGAAGACGGGGTTGTCTCGCCAGCCCGGAAGGACCATCTCAAAGGTGTCGGCATCCGAACAGCGGAATCCCGGATCGCGCAGCACCGAGCTGACAGCGTCGTGACCAACCACTGCGACTGCTCCAGGACCGAGCGAAACTGCCTCGCCCAGGTCATGCAGACTCGCATAGTAGGGATACGGGTCGGCCCTCCCCTCGGGAGTGCTCAGTGCAGTGAAGATCTCGGTCGCGTCCACTGCGGCCTCCCCTGGTTCCTCGGCTGAGGCAACGATAAGTAATATCGCGTTTTGACGTCAAGCTATATCGTGACCGCCCGTAACGCTTCGGGCATACCCTGAACCTGTGCACCGTGACCTGGTATTCGCCCGGCTAGGCCTCGGATCCTCGGCAGTCGACTACATGGCTGCGTGGGACCTGCAGCGCAGACTGCATGAGCTGCGAGTCCAGGAGGAAATCCCGGACACGTGCTTGCTCCTCGAGCACCAGCCGGTGTATACGGCCGGGCGGCGCACCCAGTCGCTGGACCGTCCGGTTGGCGATCCAGGCGCGCCGGTCATCGACGTGGACCGCGGTGGCAGGATCACCTGGCACGGACCCGGTCAGCTTGTCGGCTACCCGATCATCAGCCTGGACGAGCCGATAGACGTGATCGGCTACGTGCGCGTCATCGAGCAGGCGCTGATCGCCACGTGCGCGGACTTCGGCGTCGCGGCCGGCCGTGTCGAGGGCCGCAGCGGGGTCTGGCTGCGCGGCGCCGGGCATGCAGCTACCGACCGCAAGGTGGGAGCGATCGGCATCCGTGTCGCCAGAGGCGTCACGATGCACGGATTCGCCCTCAACTGCGACTGTGACCTGTCGTGGTTCGGCAAGATCGTGCCGTGCGGCATCGCGGATGCGGGCGTGACCTCGCTCTCTGC
>JASHSO010000570.1 GCA_030038715.1 Streptosporangiaceae bacterium | reverse complement strand
GAGGGCTCGATCTACCTGTGGACGCACAAGGCGTTCGGGCCGTTCTGGGGCTTCTTCGCTGGCTTCTGCGCGTGGTGGCCTGGCGTGCTCGTGCTGGTGGCCACCGGCACGATCGTCGAGTCGTTCATCGGCTTCGCCTTCCCGGCCGTGGCGAGCTGGTCGGTTCAGGTGGACGGCATCGTGATCATTGGGGCTCTGCTGATTTCCGCGGTGCTCGCGGTCCTCCGGTTCCGGGTCACCCAGAACGTCGTCAACGTGGTCTTCCTGCTCTACGGGCTGACCATCCTGGCGATGTTCGCTGCCGGGATCGTCTTCCTGGCCCGCGGCCACCACGCCGCGGTGAACCCGTGGAACTTCGGCCTGTGGAAGCCGAGCGCGGGCACCGGCATCAACTTCACCAACTGGTCGTTCTTCGGACTGGTGATCCTCGCCCTGCTCGGCGTCGAGGTCCCGCTGAACATGGGCGTTGAGATCCGCAGCCAGCGGTCGATCACCCGGTACCTGCTGTGGGGCACCCTGGTCGTCGTGATCGCCTACCTGCTGGCGACCTGGGGCGTCATGGTGACGGTCCCGGCGGCGCACGGGCAGTCGGCCGGCGTTACCGCGGTGGCCTCGGCCGTCAGCATCGGCCTCGGCAGTGTGTACGGGAAGATCACCGCGGTCATCCTGGCGCTCTTCTTCTTGTTCATCACCGTCGTGTACAACTACTCCTTCGCCCGGCTGATCTTCGTCTCCGGCCTTGACCGCAGGCTTCCCGCGGTCATGTCGCACGTCAACAAGGCCAAGGTGCCCGACGTGGCGGTGCTGGTGCAGACGATCATCGCAGTGGTATTCACGCTGGTCGCGTTCGTGCTGGTGCCGTCGATCACCAGCGGAAACGGCGCTAACTCCGAGACCAGGATCTACGACGTGCTGCAGGCAGCGGTGACGGTGATCTGGTGCATCTCGATCGTCGTGCTGTTCATTGACGTGCTGATCATCCTGCGCCGGTTCCGTACCCAGTTCCGGCGGACGCGGCTCGCGCACCCGGCGGTGTTCTGGGCGTGCTCGATCATCGGTGGCCTCGCCTCCGTCGTCGGCATCGTCTCCACCCTGTCCGGCTCCTGGAACCCGACTCTGATCAGCAACGACAGCGGTCACATCTCGATCTTCGGTGCGGTCATCGACTACGGGACCTGGTTCTGGTGGGTGGGCGGCATCGCCTTGCTGTCGCTGGTGATTGCCACCGTGCTCTACGTGACCGGCGGCCGGTCGTCGCCCCGCGGCGTGCACCGGTCCCGCCGGCCGGCCCGGGCGAGCTAGCCGGCGCTAGCCAGCCGACAGCGTTCAGCGGAACTGGGGCGCGCGCTTCTCCCGCAGCGAGGCGAGGCCTTCCCGGACGTCCTCGCCCATAAAGGTGAGCATCTCGTAAGCGGCCGACTGGTCGAAGATCGGGCCCGCGGTGCGAAGCCACCCGTTCAGGGCGCGCTTGGTAAGCCGGATGGCCAGTTGCGGCCCGGTCGCGAGCTGGTCGGCGATGCGCAGCGCCTCCGGCAGCACGTCCTCGCGCGGCACTGCCCGGGAGACCAGGCCGATACGCTCCGCCTCCGCGCCGCTGACCATCTCGCCTGTCAGCAGGTAGTACTTGGCCCGGGCCAGGCCGCACAGCAGCGGCCAGATGATCGCCGCATGGTCGCCGGCGGCGACCCCGAGCCGGACGTGCCCGTCGCCCAGCCGCGCGTCGGCGGCACAGACGCTGATGTCGGCGAGCAGCGCCACCACCAGCCCGGCGCCGACGGCGACGCCGTTGATGGCGGAGACGACCGGCTTGGCGCAGCTTGCCAGGTTGTAGACCAGGTCGCTCATCTCGGCGAGCATCGCGGTGACCCGGTCGTAGTCGCCGATCTGGCGCTCGACCATGGCAAGGTCGCCGCCAGCCGAGAACGCGCGGCCCGCCCCGGTGACGACCGCTACCCGGGTCTGCTCGTCTGCGCTCACGTCGGTCCAGATCCTGGCGAGTTCGGCGTGCATCTGCTCGTGCGCCGCGTTCAGCTTGTCCGGGCGGTCAAGGGTGATAAGCAGCACGCCGTGCGGCTGCGGTTCCAGCCTGAGGTGGCGGTAACTGGCCAGGTCCATGTCATCCTCCTCGGCAGGCCGCGCTGGCGGCCGCGACGTGGCTGACGTCATCATGGCAGGACGCGCGTCAGCCGTGCCGGGCCCCGTCCGCCGGGGGCTCGGGCGCTGGTGCGGAGGACTGCGGGTCGGCTCGCCCCGTTCCCCGTAATGGACGCTCGCCGGCGCCGAGCGGGCGAGGTGCGACTTGGCTCAGCTGGCAGCCACGCGATCGGCGAGGCCCGCCGCCGCGCGCAGCAACTCCGCCTTGTCGGTGCGCTCCCAGGTGAAGTCCGGATCGCTGCGGCCGAAGTGGCCGTAGGCGGCGGTCTTGGTGTAGATGGGCCGGTGCAAGAGCAGCGACCTGCGGAAAGCGGCCGGCCGCAAGTCGAAGTGCTTGGAGATCAGGGCCGCCACCGTGGAGCGTGGCACGTGCTCGGTGCCGAAGGTCTCGACCAGTACCGACAGTGGCCTGGCCACGCCGATGGCGTAGGCGACCTGGACCTCGACGCGGTCGGCAAGCCCTGCGGCGACCACGTTCTTGGCCACGTAGCGAGCCGCGTAGGCCGCGGACCTGTCGACCTTGGACGGGTCCTTGCCCGAGAAAGCGCCACCGCCGTGCCGCGCGAAGCCGCCGTACGTATCGACGATGATCTTGCGGCCGGTCAGCCCGGCGTCGCCCACCGGGCCGCCGATCACGAACCTGCCGGTCGGGTTGACCAGGAAGTTCTGGCGCAGCGTGGCCGGGTCGAACAGGTGGGCTGGGAGCGCCTCGAGCACCACGTTCTGCCACAGGCTATCGGGGAGCACGTTCTCGCAGCCTTCGTCGTGCTGGGTGGAGATCAGCACCTTCTCCACCGAGACCGGGACTCCGCCGAAGTAGCGCACGGTCACCTGGGTCTTGCCGTCCGGCCGCAGGAACGGCACGACGCCATCTTTGCGCGCCTTGGCGAGCTGGGCGGCGAGGCGGTGCGCCAGCGCGATCGGCATCGGCATCAGCTCGGGTGTCTCGTTCGTCGCGTAGCCGAACATCATCCCCTGGTCGCCGGCTCCGGCGCTATCCAGCATGTCCTCGCTGGCCGTCACCCGCGTCTCGTGCGCGGCATCGACGCCCTGGGCGATGTCGGGTGACTGCTTGTCCAGCACGACCAGCACTGCGCAGGCGTCGCCGTCGAACCCGCACGCGGCGTTGTAGCCGATGTTGCGGATCGTGCTCCTGACGATGTCGTTGACGTCAAGCAAGTCGGGTGTGGTGATCTCGCCCGCCACCACGACCAGGCCGGTCGTCAATAGCGTCTCGCAGGCCACGCGCGAATTGGGGTCGTTGGCGAGGGCTGCATCGAGCACGGCGTCGGATATCTGGTCAGCCATCTTGTCCGGATGACCCTCGGTCACCGACTCGGAGGTGAAAAGGAACTCGGGCTCGTCGCCTGGACTGGTCATGGCAAGATCCTCCCTCAGGCATGTTCCCTGGCGAGACGTGCTGCCATCGTCTAGGGGGACGACGGCTCAGTGCATCCACATCCGGCACAAAATTCGCGGCGACAGACCTGTGTCGGCAACACAAGCCGTGCCACGCCAGATGGGGGCCGCAGTGGCGGAGCGGATCGTTCCCGCATACGCTAGTCGTTACCAGTCAGTAACTTACGCCGGGCCCATGGCACTGGCCGCCTGGCCGTGAACCCGGCCATCTGGCCGCCTGGCCGGAAACCCGGCCATCTGGCCGCCTGCGCGCGCAACTCGCGAGGAGCGACATGAGCAGTCCCGACGAAAGAGCCGCCGGATTCTCGCTGTCGGTCGACGTCGCGCAGATGCGGGACTGGGTGCACGACTTTGCCGTTGACGTCATCCGGCCCGCCGCCGCCGAGTGGGACGAGCGCGAGGAGACACCCTGGCCGATCCTGGAGCAGGCAGCCAAGGTCGGCCTGTACTCGCTGGACTTCTTCAGTTCGCAGTGGCTGGACCCCAGCGGCCTCGGCATGGTCGTCGCGTTCGAGGAACTGTTCTGGGGTGACGCCGGGATCGGGCTGTCGCTGGCGGGTTCCGGTCTGGCGGCCGTTGCGGTGGCGAGCAATGGCACCGACGAGCAGATCGGGGAGTGGCTGCCGCAGATGTTCGGCGGGCCAGGCGAGGTGAAGCTCGGTGCGTTCTGCTCCTCCGAGCCTGACGCAGGCAGCGACGTCGGCGCCATCCGGACCAGGGCCGTCTACGACGAGGCCGCCGACGAGTGGGTGCTGAACGGCACGAAGACCTGGGTGACCAACGGCGGCATCGCCGATGTGCACGTGGTGGTCGCGTCGGTCGATCCTTCGCTAGGCAGCCGGGGTCAGGCTAGCTTCATCGTCCCGCCGGGGACGCGCGGCCTGTCACAGGGGCAGAAGTTCCGCAAGCACGGCATCCGGGCCTCGCACACCGCGGAGGTGGTGCTGGACGACGTCCGGGTTCCGGGCCGCTGCCTGGTCGGCGGCAAGGAGCGGATGGACGCGCGACTTGCCCGCATCGCCGAGGGACGCAGTTCTGGCGAGCAGGCGGCGATGCGCACGTTCGAGCGATCCCGGCCGAGCGTGGCGGCGATGGCGGTCGGGATCGCGAGGGCGGCACTTGAGTACTCGGCCGAGTACGCGAGGAACAGGGTGCAGTTCGGTCGGCCCATCGGCCAGAACCAGGCCATCGCGTTCATGCTCGCCGACATGCAGGCCTCGGTCGATGCTGCTCGGCTGCTCACCTGGCGGGCCGCGTGGATGGCACGGCACGGGCTTGCCTTCTCCCGCGCTGAGGGGTCCATGTCGAAGCTGGTCGCGGGGGAGACGGCGGTCCGCGTCACCGAGCAGGCGATCCAGATCCTGGGCGGCAACGGCTACACACGCGACTTCCCTGTCGAGCGGTGGCACCGCGACGCGAAGATCTTCACGATTTTCGAGGGCACGTCGGAGATCCAGCGCATGATCATCGGAAGGGCCGTCACCGGGCTTGACGTGCGCTAATAACCGCAGGTCATGGCGCTGGTGCGGATCTTGAAAGGGCCCATGAACTCGGGTTTCTGGCGGTTGGCCGTTTGCCCGTTATTCCTGGTTGATTCCCGTCAGTTCCCGAGGGCGTCGTGCTGAGTTGGGACCGGGTCCGACCTTGAGGGACAGCCTCAGTCTGCGCCTGCTTAGAGCCTCCGCTGCTGGCCGATCATGAGAGGCGGTGGCGGGCCCAAAGGAAGCATAGGCCGGCCAGGGCGAGCGCGAGCGCAATGTAGATCGCGGTCTCGTACCACTGGAAAGCCCAGTAGCGGCTGGCGGGCTGGTAGATCACCACCTGCCGCAGGTGCATGCGGCCAATCGCCGCGTTGCATGCGTGTATGGTCGAGCTCCCAGGGAGGCAGCTCTGGGGGGCCGTGCCGAGATTCGTGCTGCCGGACGCGGTGGTGACCTGGCTGGAGTAGATCCACGCGCCGGGCAGGCTCGG
>JASHSO010000569.1 GCA_030038715.1 Streptosporangiaceae bacterium | reverse complement strand
CAGTGCTTCGCGTGTGCCGTACCGTTTGCTCAGGCCCGTGGCCCGGAGCATGAACTGCCCGGCCTCTGTCACGACCTTCCCCTCGTCCTTCATGCCTCAGCCTTCCGGCCCGTCCAGTTCCGCTCGCACGCCTCAAGCCAGCGCAGGTCCGCTTGCAGTCGGAGCACGATGCCCTCGAGCAGCAGCGCCCCGTCACTTTCGTCCGGCTCGGCCATCTCGGCTCGCTGCGCGTCGCGTAGTCGACGCAACAGTTCGCGCCGCTGTGCGTCGATGATCGCGACGGGGTCGGCCAGCCTCGCGGCCGCGGCCGCGATCAGCTTGAGGTGAAACTCGGCCAGGTCTGACCGCGGCCAGCTCACCTCGGCGAACCAGTCGGCGACCCGCTGCTGGCCCATGGTGGTGAGCGCGTAGACCTTGCGGTCCGCCCGGTCGACCGGCTCGGCGGAAGGCTCGCACGCCACCAGGCCCGCCCTTTCCAGCCTGGTCAGCGTCACGTAGACCTGCCCGTCGTTCATCGCGTCGCCGAGCGGGCCGAGCGCGCGCCGCAGCCGGGCACGCAACTCGTAGCCGTAGGACGGCTCCTTGGCCAGCAGCGCCAACAGGACTTCCTGCTGCACGGGCTATCCCCTAACCGTTAACTGTTAGGAATAGGATAACCGTTATCCGTGCTACGTCAATCGCCCACCCGACGGGACCGCCGGGCTTCCCCAGCCAACCTTGCAGTCAGGGAGTCCCGACCAGCCCCGCAGTCAGGGAATCTCGACGACCACCTTGCCGACGGCACCGGCCTCCACGGCTTGCTGCGCGGCGACTATCTGGTCGAGCGGGAACCTGGTGATCGGCAGCGGGGTGAGCGCACCGGCCGCAAGGGCCCCGCTGACATCGGCAGCCGCCCGGTCGGTCGCCTCCGCAGGGACTCCGTACAGCAGGATGAACCGGAGCGTCACGTTGGCGTTCATGCACTTGCGCACCGGCAGCACCGGGTCGGCAGGCTCCGCGGCGTAGTCCGCGACGTGCGTCTGCGGCCCCGATACTGCGAGGTCGAGCTCCAGGTTGGCGCCCAGAGCGACCTCGACTATCCGGTCCATCTGCGGCGCGAACGCGCGGAGCTGGTCAGCAGCGCCGGGATCACGGTAGTTGACCACGAGGTCTGCCCCGGCCTGTTCGGCGAGCGAGGCCTTCGCCGGGCCGCTCACGGTCGTGGCAACCCTGGCGCCGTAGAACTTCGCTAGCTCGATAGCGAAGTGGCCGACGGCACCTGCGCCGCCTGCCACCAGGACGTTCTTGCCATCGACTGGCCCGTCGGCGAACAGGCACCGGTGTGCGGTCATGGCCGGCACCCCCAGGCAGGCGCCAAGCTCGGCCGAAGCGCCGCGGGGCAGTGGAACCGCCTGGCGCGACGGCACGACCGACCATTGCGCGGCGGTACCCCAGCGCCGGCCAGCGGCGGCCATCCAGGTCCAGACCCGCTCACCCACCCGGCTGGCGTCGACGCCGCCGCCCACGGCATCTATCACCCCTGTGCCGTCATGGTGCGGGACCTGGAACTCATCGATGGGCCGCGGCGTAGAGCCGCTGCGCGACTTCCAGTCGGTGGGGTTGACACCGGACAGCTCCATCCTGACCCGTACCTCGCCGGGGCCAGGCTCGGGCCGGTGGATGTCCTCGACGCGCAGCACGTCGCGGGCGCTTCCGTAGTCGCTGTAGATCGCTGCCTTCATCGGCGCGCAACTCCCTCGCAGCTTGTTCATCCCACGATTGGCACGATCTTGTCGATCTCTGCCAGGTCCTCCGATGTCGGCACCCAGCCGCCCGCGGCCGCGTTGGCGCGGGCCTGATCCGCAGATGTGGCGCCGGCGATCACCGACGAGCAGCCCGGCAGGGCAGCGAGGCCCCCGATCGCGACTTCCAACATGGACCTGCCGCGCTGTTCTGCCCAGTCGGCGAGCCTCTCGACCTTGTCGAGCTTCTCCTGCGTGATGTAATCTGCGCGGCCCGCCAGCCGAGTACCCGGGGCGGGCGGCTGGCCACGCCTGACCTTACCGGTGAGCAACCCATTGGCCAGCGGAAAGTATGGCAGCACGCCAAGCCGCAAGCGCACCGCAGTGGGCACGGTTTCAAGCTCGGCGTGGCGCTCCAGCAGCGACCAGTGATTCTGGGCCGAGATGAACGGCACTGCACGCAGCCCGTCGGCAGCGGCGGAAGCCGCGACCATTTGCGCGGCAGTGAAGTTCGAGTGGCCGATATAGCGCACCTTGCCTGCTCGTACTAGTTCTGACAGTGCCTGGAGCGTCTCCTCGATCGGCGTGACCGGATCGGGCGTGTGCAGCTGGTAGAGGTCTATGTAGTCAGTGCGCAGCCGGCGCAGCGACTGCTCCACCGCGCGCCTGACATAGCCGCGCCCGCCCTTGGCGCCGGCGGCTGGGCCGTAGCCCATGTCGTGGCCCTGGTGGCCGAACTTCGTCGCGAGCACCACCTGGTCCCGCTTGCCGACCAGGACCTTCCCGAGAATTTCCTCGGACTTCCCGGCGCCGCCGTAGCTCTCGGCCGTGTCGAGCAACGTGACGCCAGCGTCGATGGCCGCGTCCACCACGCCGCGAGTCTGGTCCTCATCCAGCCTGCGGCCGAAGTTGTTGCACCCCAGCCCGACTACCGAGACCAACAGACCGGAGCTGCCAAGTGACCTGTAGCGCATGAATCCTGCCTCCGAACCAGAGCACCCAGTTCGCGATAGTACCGAGGCCGATGTCCCGCTCGGCCACCGGTCAGCAACAAACAACGCCGGCGATCTCAACCGGCGCGGCAGCGAAGGGCTTGCGCGCTGCACCAGGGTGCCGAGATTATTACCAGCGGACAGTGCGTGAAATCGCATTTGCGATAGCACATGTTGTGATCCGGTGCACCAATATCGTGCGCTTACGTTAGAAATATACTACGGAAAGGGACTGGAATCTGGAATGGCAGGACGCTGGCTGGCCATGCCGTCGGCGATTGGGACGTCCGGAGAAATCGATAGAGAGCGGGCTCATGTCACACCGCACCATCGACGGTGGGGTGACCGGGACGCAGGCCACGCAGGCCGACGGTACTGGCCCCACCACTGACGCGCCGACAGTTCAGCGGCTCCTCCTCGGCGCACGGCTTAGGCGGCTGCGTGAGGCACGAGGCATCTCTGCGGCGGATGCGGCTCGGGCCATTCGCGGCTCGACGTCGAAGATCAGCAGAATCGAGCTGGGCAGGAACACCGTCCGGACCGCGGACATCGAGGACCTGCTCGGCTTTTACGGCGTCACCGACCCGGCCGAGCGCCAGCAGCTGCTGGCCTTAGCCTGCCAGGCCAACAAGCAAGGCTGGTGGCACCGCTATCACGACGTGTTGCCCGGCTGGTTCCGGCCCTACCTCGGGCTCGAGCAGTCGGCCGACTCGATACGCAGCTTCGACACGCAGTTCGTGCCGAGCTTGCTGCAGACCGAGGCCTATGCAGCGGCGGTCATGGGCCTGGGCTGGCGCTCGCCAGCCGAGACCGACCGGCTCGAGTGCCTGCGCCAGGAGCGGCAGCGCCGGTTCGCCGCCGGCGGCGGGCGGCTCTCAGCGGTGATCGACGAGATCGCAGTGCGCCGCCCGATCGGCAGCCAAGCTACCATGCGGGGCCAGCTTGAGCACCTGATCCAGCTCGCCGGCCAGTCAGGCATCGCCATCCAGGTCACGCCGCTGCGCCGCGGCGCAGCCTCGCTCATGCCGTGCAGCTTCAGCATCCTCAGCTTCGCGAGAACGGGGCTGCCCGACGTCGTGTATGTCGAGCAGTTTGCCGGGGCGCTCTACCTGGACAGGCGAGCCGATGCCGAGCGGTACGCGGTTGCGCTGGAGCGCATCAGGGCCGCGAGCACGCCCGCTGGACACTCTGCCGACTTCCTCGCCGCGATCCTGCGCGATATTGGTGAATCGCCGCAGTCAGGCGTAAAGCTCTCCGGCTAGACGCTCAATTGGCTGCTGCTCCAGCGGGCCTTCCGCAATCAACCGGACCAGGCTCGCCGAATCGGCAGGCGACAATGCTGCTGCGCGAAGCAAATCAAAAGTCTCAGAACGCGCGCTGACCTCGCGGTCTCGTTCGTCTATATAGGCCTGGCCAGTGTTGCCTTCGGTATAAAGGATATCCGGATCAAGGCGCTCGGGGAATTCAATAATCGCAAAGGAGCCGCCCATGGCCGGATGCATTCCACTGCTGAATGCCAGCACCTGCAGCGTGACGTGCGGCCACTGGCTCGCCTCGTAGAGGTACTCAAGCTGACGGCGCATCAGCCCGGACGTTCCCATCATGCGACGCAGAACTGCCTCGTCCAGAATGATCCAGAGGTCCAGCCGGTGCTCACCCAGCACGACCTCCTGACGCCGCATGCGCATCCGGATCAGTCGCTCGATCTCCTCCCGGCTCTGGCCCCGGCGCACAGTCGTCATGACCGCGCGCGCATATTCCTCCGTCTGGAGCAGCCCATGCACGACCTGAGCTTCGTAGACGCGCAGCGAGGAGGCCTCGGCCTCAAGACCGGCGTAAATCCCGAACCCGCCCGGCAGCGCGCCGCCCCAGAGCGCCCACCGGCCCCTGCGGTGCCCGGACCGGGCCATATCGTGCAGCACCTGCCGCTGGATAGGGTCTTTCACGCCGTAGAACTCGAGCATCGCGGTGAGGTAGGCAGCTTTGGTCCGAGCCTTGCCCAGCTCGATCTTTGACAGCATCGAACTAGCCACGCTTAGCCGGTGCGCTATGTCGTCAAGCCTGATCGACTGCGACTCGCGCAACCGCCGTAACTCGCTGCCAAGACGCCGGCGCCGGGCAGTCGGGCTAACCGACACGCTGTATCGCCCCCTCGAGCCAACAGTGACGATACACGAGGCCGCTGCGCCGGATGAGTCCCGTCTGGGATTTCCGCAACCTCTTTCGGTCACAACGTCGCCTGGTCAGCGCATTACTGACAGCATCCTCGCCCCGGCCCGCGCGCAGCCCGCCCCGAAGGCCCAGACCTGGTGTCCCGTAGTCGCATCGACAGGCGCACCGGACTGCCGGCAAAGCCAAACTCCTCCCTGAGCTTGCGCTCGAGGAACCTGCGATAACCCGCCTGCAGAAAGCCGCTGGTAAACAGGACGAAGTGCGGCGGCCTTGTGCTTGCCTGGGTGGCAAACATGATCCTCGGCTGTCGTCCACCGCGGACCGGTGGCGGGGTGGCCGCGACGAGAGCCGACAGCCACGCGTTCAGCCTGCCGGTCGGCACCCTGGCTTGCCAGCTCTCGAGCGCCAGCTCCAGCGCCGGGACCAGCCGGTCGACGTGCCAGCCGGTCTTAGCCGAGATGTTGACTCGGGGTGCCCATCGCACCATGTGCAGCTGCCTGTCGATCTCCTTCTCCAGGAACTGCCTGCGGTCGTCGTCTACCCAGTCCCACTTGTTGTAGGCGACGACGAGCGCCCGCCCCGCCTCTGCCACAGTCGACACGATGCGCTGGTCCTGCTCGGTTAGCGGCTCGCTCGCGTCGATGAGCACCACGGCGACCTCAGCCCGCTCCAGCGCCCGTGCAGTGCGCAGTGCCGCGAAGTAGTCGGCCCCCTGCGTCTGGTGCACGCGCCGCCGGATCCCGGCGGTGTCGACAAAACGCCATGTCTGGCCGCCCAGTTCAATCAGCTCGTCGACAGGATCGCGAGTGGTGCCCGCGGCCGCGTCCACCAGCGCGCGCTCCGCGCCGGCCAGCTTGTTCAGCAGGCTCGACTTCCCCACGTTGGGACGCCCGATCAGCGCGACCCGGCGCGGTCCCTCCTCCGAGTCGTAGCGTTCCTCCGGGGCGTCCGGCAGCGCGTTGAGCACTGCGTCGAGCAGGTCGCCGCTGCCGCGGCCGTGCAGGGCACTGACGGCCACTGGCTGGCCGAGGCCGAGCGACCACAGCGCATGCGCCTCGGGCTCGGCGGGCGCATCGTCGATCTTGTTGGCCGCTACGATCACGGGCTTGCGTGAGCGGCGCAGCACGGCCGCCACCGCCGCGTCCGCCTCGGTCACTCCGACAACCGCGTCGACCACGAACAGGACGGCGTCCGCCGCATCGACCGCGAGCCTGGCCTGGGCAGCTACCTTGGCGGCCAGGGCCGGCGTACGTTCCGCGAACGGCTCCCAGCCACCGGTGTCCACCAGCGTGAAGGCGCGGCCCCGCCACGTCGCGTCGTAGCTGACGCGGTCCCTCGTGACACCCGGAGTATCCTCGACGACGGCCTGGCGGCTGCCGAGGATCCTGTTCACCAGGGTGGATTTGCCGACGTTCGGCCGACCGACCACGGCTACCACCGGAGTGGGCGCATCCGGCCGGCCTGCGGCTTGGTCCTGGTCAACCATGTGGCGCCACTGCCTGCCTCCGGGCGAGCCCGACGATCTGAGCCACGACCTCGTCCAAGCCAAGCATCGTGGTGTCGATCTGCACCGCGTCAGCGGCCAAGACCATCTGCGGCGCGTCCAGCCTGTCCCGGCGCGCCTGCTCCCGCTGCGTCGTCGCCACGGTAGCTGCCGGGTCCGCGGACAGATCGGCGCTGCGGCGCCGAGCCCTGACCTGTTCGCTGGCGGTGAGGAATACCTTCACGGCGGCGTCCGGCGCTACCACGCTCCCGATGTCGCGCCCCTCGGCTACGATCCCGGTCCCCGCAGCGACGGCGGCGGCGATGATCTGCCGCTGCATGGCGATAAGGGTCTCCCGCACCTGCGGGATCGCGGCCACCAGGCTGACGGCGTTGCTGACCTCCCTGCCGCGGACGACGCCGGTCACATCCGCACTATCTACCAGAATCCGCGGCGCTCGCGGATCCGTCTCCACGGTCAGACGCGGCCGGCCGAGCATCGCCGTGACCGCCGTCGCATCAGCGAGATCGACCCGCTGGCTGAGCAGCCACCAGGTGAGCGCCCGGTACATAGCGCCGGTGTCCAGGTAACGCAGGCCGAGTTCGATGGCGGCCTGCCGGGCGGCTGTCGACTTACCCGAGCCGGCCGGCCCGTCCACGGCAACGACCAGGGCGGCCTGATGGTCGCACTGCTGCACTGTGTCCATGCCGGCTAGTACCGTCGGACAGGTGATTCGGTCATTAGGCGATGCTACCGGCGAACCGGCCAGCCCGCCGCTGCCAGCGCGTCGGTGAGTTGCGCGGCGGACTCTGGCCGGACCCACAGTTCGGCAACGCCGACGGGCAGCCCAGGCGAGTGCTCGAGGCCGACGTCTTCCACGTTGATGCCCGCGTCCGCGGCTGCTGCTAGCAGCCTGGCCAGCTCGCCTGGCGTGTCCGGTATGACCACCTGCACGGTCTGGTAGGCGCGGGCGCCGCCGCCCTGCTTGCCGGGAATCCTGCCGACTCCGGCCGATCCGCGCTCCAGCAGTGCGGCAACATGCTTGCCAGCCTGCCCGTCGCGGCTGTCCGCCAGCTGGAGCGCGTCGGCCGCCTGCTCTAGTTCGGCCGCGACCTGCCTGAGCACAGAACTGGCTGGCCCCGCGTTAGCCGCCAGGATGTGCGACCACATCGCGGGATCGCCGGCCGCGACCCTGGTCACGTCGCGCAGGCCCTGGCCGGCCAGCGCTAGCGCGGCCTCTGGTGCCTGCTCAAGTCGGGCTGCCATGGCCGCGGCGACCACGTGCGGAGCGTGCGACACCAGCGCGAGCCATTGGTCGTGCTCGGTTGCAGACACTGCGACCGGCTGGGCGCCGCACGCTTGGGACAACCCCGTTACCAGGTCTATTGCCTGCAGGTCGTTCTCCGGCTGCGGGCAGATCACCCACGGCCTGCCCAGGAACAAGTCAGCCCTGGCAGCTGCCGGGCCGGACCGCTCACGGCCGGAGACCGGGTGGCCAGGAACATAGTTCTGCATGTCGCAGCCACGCTCACGGGCGTTATCGAGCGGCAGCTGCTTCACGCTCGCGACATCGGTGTATGCCCGCGCCAGTCCGCGCCGCTGTGCCGCGAGCAGCTCCGCAGCGACCGCGTTCGGCGGCACCGCGAGGACCGCCACGTCGGCCGGGCCGCCGCCCGGCCCCGACTCCGGCAGCAAGGCACCCGCACCAAGATCGGCTGCCAGCCGGGCCGCGGCCTCGTCGCGGTCTTGCAACCACACGGCCAAGCCTCGCTCGCGCAGGGCGAGCGCCACCGAGGTGCCGATCAAACCGGTGCCGATTACGACTGCGCTCTCCGGCCACGCGGTCGCATCCTTCCTGGGCTGACGCGGAAGGCTCACTGTGCGATGTCCAGCCGCAGCGCCGCGGCACCGCGCAGATAGACGTGCTGCAGTCGCGCCCTGGCCTTGTCGGTCTCGACATGCATCATCAGCCGGACGACGCGCGGCATCGCGCCAGGGACGTCGATCTCCGTACCGCACAGCAGCGGGATTTCCTGGAAGCCGAGCTGCCGGGCGGCCAGGGCCGGAAACTCGGCGTTCAGGTCCGCCGTGGCGGTGAAGATGACGCTGATGACGTCGTCTGTGCTGAGGTCGTTCCGCGTCATCACCTCGGTGACCAGCTCCGCGGCGCCGGCCAGGATGTCGGCGCGCTCGTTGGCATCAACTTGGATCGCGCCTCGGACTGCGCGGACAGCCACGTGCTCCCCTTCCCGGGTTGATTGCCGTCGTGTCGGCTACAGGCCGACGGCGGAGTAGAGGTCCCCGACCTCCTCGGTCGATAGCTGCCTGGTCATTCCCGATCGCAGCGAGCCCAGCGTGACCGGGCCGATCTGCGTCCGCACTAGTCGGCTCACGGGGTGACCTGCAGCGGCCAGCATTCGCTTGACAATGTGCTTGCGGCCCTCGTGCAAGGTGACTTCCACGAGCGCACGCGAACCGGCCCGTTCGACCACGCGGAACCTATCCGCGCTCGCGACACCGTCGTCGAGCTCGATCCCGGTGATGAGCTGCCTGCCAAGATCCTTGGGTACCGGGCCAGCCACGTCGGCAAGGTAGGTCTTGGGCACGCCGAAGCGCGGATGAGTCAGGCGGTGGGCCAGGTCACCGTCGTTCATCAGCAGCATCAGACCCTCGGTGTCGTAATCAAGCCTGCCCGCATGGAAGAGCCGCTCGCTGATGTTGCCGAGGAAGTCGGCCATGGTCGGGCGGCCGCGGCTGTCGGACATCGTCGTCAGCACGCCAGCCGGCTTGTTCAGCGCTACGTATATCAGGTCCTCTCGTGCCGGGATCCGCCGCCCGTCCACCCTGATGACCTGGCTGCGCGGGTCGACCCGGGCGCCGTACCGGCGCACGACCTCGCCATCGACTTCGACCCTGCCCTGGCCGATCAGCACCTCGCATGCCCGCCTGCTGCCGACTCCGGCGGCTGCCAGCACCTTCTGAAGCCGAACGCCACCAGGAACGTCGGTGAGCGAGTCGCGCCGGGCAGTATCGACGTCGGCCCAGCCGTCGCCGTTATCACCGCGATCACCGCGGCTAGCGTGCGCCATGCCGGCCCCGGGCCGCCCGCTACTGGCCATTCCCACGACCGCCGTCCGTCATGTCGTCGGCCTCGGGCAGGAACGGCGTCAGCTCCGGCAGGTCCGACAGCCCCGACAGGCCGAGCCGCTCCAGGAAGTAGCCGGTGGTCCGGAACAAGGTCGCGCCCGTCTCCTGGTCCGTGCCGGCCTCTTCGACCAGCCCGCGCAGCACCAGAGTGCGCATGACGCCGTCGCAGTTCACCCCGCGCACCGCCGAGACCCGCGCCCTGCTCACTGGCTGCCGATAGGCGACGACGGCCAGCGTCTCCAGCGCCGCCTGGGTGAGCCTGACCTCCTGCCCGTCACTGACGAAGCGCTGGACCACTCCCGCGCATTCAGCCCTGGTGTACAGCCGCCAGCCGCCTGCCACTTCGCGCAGGTCGAAGCCGCGTCTCTCGCGCGTGTAGGAGTCGGCCAGTTCACGCAGGACGGCGATCACGTCAGCAGCCGGCCGCTGCACGACCTCGGCAAGCACGGACTCCGGCACAGGCTCGTCCGCCACCAGCAGCACCGCCTCCAGGCTGGCAGCCACGCCTGGACCCTCGCCCGCCGGCCCGCCAGCGTCCTGAGCCTGCGCGGGTTGGTCAGTCATGGTCGCGGTCATCTTCCTGGTCGGGGTCCTGCTGGCTCGACTGCCGAAGCGCCAGGCACACGACAAGCTCGCCCAGCGGATCCGCCTGATCCAGGCCAACCAGCCCGTCCCGGTACAGCTCCAGCACCGCGAGGAACCTGGCCACTACCTCATAGGTCCCGGCGCAGCCGGCTATCAGCTGCCGGAACGTGGCCCGGCGCAGCGAGCGCAGCCGTGCGAGCAGTATCTCAGCCTGCTCTCGCACCGACGTCTGCGGCATGTGCAAGTGCGCTGTGGACACTGCGGCTGGCGTGCGCGGCTTGAGCATCCGGGCCGCGATGGCTGCGAACTCGGCGGCACCGAGGCCGATCAGAACCTCGGGCAGCACTTCGGCGAATCGGGGTTCCATCTGCACCCTGCGCGGGAACCGGCGGGCCTGCTCAGCCATCCGGCTGGCAAACAGGGCCGCTACCTCCTTGTAGGCACGGTATTGCAGCAGCCGGGCGAACAGCAGGTCCCTCGCCTCGAGCAGGGCAAGGTCCTCCTCGTCGTCAACCTCGCCTGAGGGCAGCAGCCGCGCCGCCTTCAGGTCGAGCAGCGTCGCAGCCACGACCAGGAAGTAGCTGGCCTGATCGAGTTCCCACGCATCAGCGAGCGCTGTGATGTAGCCGATGAACTCGTCGGTGACGCTGGACAGTGCTATCTCGGTGATGTCCAGCTTGTGCTTGGAGATCAACGCGAGCAGCAGGTCGAACGGGCCCTCGAAGACATCGAGATGCACCTGGAAGCCGCCAGCCGCGGCCGTCTCGCCTGTCTCGCCGGTCGTCATGATAGTCATCGCGGATCCAGAGCCGCCGCGCGATCCGCGGCCAGCGGCCGCCCCCATCCCGCTCTCGAGGCTATCCGATGCTGTCACGTCCCTCGCGGAGCCGCCTGGCGACCAAGCTGCTCTCGCCGGACACGTCGAGGTCGGCCAGCAAGATGGCCAGCGCCTCCCTGACGATCCTGCCCCGGTCGGCCGAGATCCCATAGGACCGCAGCGCCAGCCGCGCCCGTTCAAGATCGATCAGCTCGGCGCCGGACAGGTAAACAGTGATCTTCTGAGGGTGCGCCTCCCTGCCACTCGCCTGCCGCTCGGTCTCGATGACCGGGCCGCGGGCCGAAGGTCGCAGCAGCTCCGCGACTCCGGGCAGGCTTACCCTCGAGCGGGACCCGCGGGAACGCCCCGACGCCACCGGTCCAGAACCTCCTTGGCCAGCTCCCGGTAAGCGCTGGCGCCATTGCACGCGGGATCGAACCGGATGATCGGCTCTCCTGCCACTGTGGCATCGGGGAAGCGAACTGTCCGGCTGATCACAGTGTGGAATACCCGCTCGCCGAAGCCCTCGACGACGCCCGCGAGTACCTCCCTGGTGTGCAGGGTCCTGGAATCGTACATCGTCGCCAGCAGCCCGTCGA
>JASHSO010000568.1 GCA_030038715.1 Streptosporangiaceae bacterium | reverse complement strand
TACAACCGCATGTTCGGCGACCTGGTCGCGCTCGAGCAGCGCCGCAAAGTGCTGTCCGACCGCGCTTCCGGAGCACTCTAGGGGCGTTTGGGCGCGTCGTGCTGGCCCGCGTTGCGGCTCACCCGGTGAGCGGCCTGGCCGAGTGCAGCGACGGCGTTTTTGGCGCGGTCGCGGTGCGGTTCGTCCCGCCGACGGTTGCGGCGGCGCGGCACCAACCGAAAAATCTTGAGGAGAGCCGTGCCGGGGATGTCGAGAACCCGGGTTGCGGTTCCGTCCCCGGGTGAGAGCGCCGCAAGGCGCGCGACAGGTCGACAACGACGGACCCGAACCAAGGAGACCCACATGTCACGTTACCTGCTAGCGGTAACCCTCGCCGGCGGCGACGGAGTGCCGCCGATGACCGAATGGACCCCCGAGGAGGTTCAGGCCCACCTCGACTACTACAGCGTCCTCAGCCAGGAGCTCATCGCCAGCGGCGAGCTCGTTGACAGCGTGACCCTCACCGGACCCGACCTCGCCGTTATTGTCACCGGCGACGGGCAGACCGCCCCGGTCCGGACCAACGGTCCGTTCGCCGAGGTCAAGGAGTGGATCGCGGGATTCCAGGTGGTGGATGTGGAGTCGGAGCAGCGGGCGATCGAGATTGCCGGGAAGGTCTCGGCCGTCCCGGGCCCTGGCGGCGTCCCCACCCGCCAGCCCATCCAGGTGCGCCGGGTGATGGACAAGGGCCCAGCCGACTCCGCCGCCATGGAAAGCTACCTCCGTAGGGGCGAGTGAGGCTAGCCCGTGCAGGAGCTGTCCCCGGAGATCGAGAACCTGCTGCGCAGCCTCGCGCCGCAGGTTCTCGGCGTGCTTGCCCGTCGCTCCGGCGACTTCGCGGCCGCGGAGGACGCCGTCCAGGAGGCCCTGCTGGCCGCGGCCGGGCACTGGCCGCGCGACGGCGTTCCTGATAACCCCTACGGCTGGCTGATCCAGGCCGCGCACCGCCGCTTGACCGACCATGTCCGCAGCGAGGCGGCGCGCCGACGCCGCGAGGAGACTGCTGTCCTGCTGGAACCACCGCCGCACGACCCTGTGCCGGGCGAGGACGACACGCTCACCCTCGTCTACTTGTGCTGCCATCCGTCCTTGTCCCCGGCCTCGGCCATCGCGCTGACCCTGCGCGCCGTTGGCGGTCTGACAACGGCCGAGATCGCGACGGCCTTCCTGGTCCCGGAAGCGACGATGGCCCAGCGGATCAGCCGGGCCAAGCAGCACGTCAAGGCTTCAGGCGCCGCCTTCCGGCTACCGGCCGCACAGCAGCAGGCCGAACTCCTCCGTTCGGTCCGCCACGTGCTCTACCTGCTGTTCAACGAGGGTTACGCCGCCTCGTCCGGCACCGCCCTGCACCGCGTCGATCTGTCCGACGAGGCGATCCGCCTGGCCCGGCTGCTCTACCGCGCGGTCCCGGACGACGCGGAGACGGCCGGCCTGCTGGCCCTCATGCTCCTCACGGACGCCCGCCGCCGCGCGCGCACGAGACCCGACGGACGCCTCGTTCCCCTCGCAGAGCAGGACCGCACACAATGGGACCGCCAGCGGATGGCCGAAGGCTCAGCCCTCCTCGCCGCGGCCATCACGCGCCGCGCGGTGCGCGAATACCAGCTCCAAGCGGCCATCGCGGCTCTCCACGACCAGGCCACTACGGCGGAGGCCACGGACTGGCCGCAGATCCTTGCCCTGTACGGCCTGCTCGAGCAGATGACGCGTAACCCCGTTGTCACCCTTAACCGCGCCGTCGCGGCCGCGATGGTCCAAGGGCCAGCCGCGGGCCTGTCGATCCTGGCATCAGCGCAGGCCGCGCTGAAGGAACACCATCACGTCGACGCGGTCCGGGCCTACCTGCTGGAAATGTCCGGCGAGCGGGAAGCCGCGGCCGCGCATTACGCGGCTGCCGCCGCCCGTGCGACGAGCGTCCCGGAGCGGGATCACCTCACGAAGAAGGCCGCGGAACTGCGTCACGCAGAGCGTTAGCCCTGGGCGGGGCCGACCAGTTCACCGCACTACGCGGAGTTCGCGTCGCGTTCGTGGTCACGGTGTCGCGCGAGGATCGCGTGCGGCCGGGGCAGCGACGACACGAGCGAGGGTACATGGGAGCCGATTGGCCGGCGTCGCGGCCGCGTGATTGGCGCCAGGCGATTCAGCGCCCGAAAGCACAAGATCGCGTCTCCGCGCTACTAACGTTTTGGTGACAATATTGAGTCCGCTTAATCGCGGGAACGTGTCGCAGACTGGTCTGCATGGGTCTAACGGCTGCACCCCCCGTAGACGAAGTGACGGAGCTCATCGCTCAGGCGAGGGAGCGAGGGACAGTCTCCATGCCAGAGCTGACCGCGGTCTTCGACCGGTGTGACCTGTCCGCCGATGCCGTCGATGGCGTCCTGAAGCTGCTAGCCGACGAAGGCGTTGACGTCATCGAGTCAGTCCAGGATGGTGACGAGCTAACTCGCCGGGCCGCGCCGGACGACGCTCCGCGTACAGTCACCGGCGACCTCGTGCGAATCTACCTGCGCGAGATCGGCCGTGTGCCGCTGCTGACAGCTCACGACGAAGTAGAGCTGGCCAAGGCAATCGAGGCCGGGCTGTTCGCTGAGGAGAAGGTCCAGAGCGGCGGCTGCGCCGGGGCGCGGATGGCAGAGCTGATGCTGGTTGCGGCCGACGGCATAGCCGCAAAGCAGCGGCTGATCGAGGCCAACCTGCGCCTGGTGGTCTCCATCGCCAAGCGGTACATCGGCCGCGGAATGGTGTTCCTTGACCTGATCCAGGAAGGGAACCTCGGCCTGATCCGTGCCGTGGAGAAGTTCGACTACACAAAGGGCTATAAGTTCTCGACCTACGCAACGTGGTGGATCAGACAGGCCATTACCAGGGCCATCGCCGATCAAGCCAGGACCATTCGGATTCCCGTGCACATGGTGGAGACCATCAACAAGATGGCCCGAATACAGCGCCAGCTGCACCAGGACCTGGGTCGCGAGGCGACACCCGAGGAACTCGCCGTCGAGATGGGCCTGCCGCCGGATCGGGTCATGGAGATCCAGCGGATCGCTCAAGAGCCGGTCTCGTTGCAGGCGCCGATCGGCGAGGAGGACTCAGATCTCGGTGACTTCATCGAGGACGCCGACGCCGTCGTACCGATGGAGGCGGCCGCGTTCCTGATGCTCCAGGACCAGCTAGAGGAGGTGCTGGACGACCTGTCCGTCCGGGAGCAGCGGATCATTCAGCTACGTTTCGGGCTGACCGATGGGCACCCGCGCACGCTGGAGGAGGTAGGCAGAGAGTTCGGGGTGACGAGGGAACGGATCCGGCAGATCGAGTCCAAGACCTTGGCCAAGCTCCGTCATCCGAGCCGTGCGCAGATGCTGCGGGAGTATCTCGCCTGACTGCCGGGAGGTGGGCTAGCTGGTGCCGGGGTCTCCCGAGCCAGCGGCCGGCGGCTGGCTACTCCTAGCCGCGAAAGGGCGGCCGTTACCCGCTCCGCTCCCGCCGTCAGCCGAGGACGCGTCATGACCGTCCCGCCGCAGGCCAGGGATGTGGTCTCCGACCAGCTGCGCGGCCGAGTGCGCTAGTTGCGGTACCCGGTCATGCAGTTCCCCGGTCACCCTTTTGGATGCGGCGTTGAACAGTCCTGTGGCCTGTGCCTGGATCGCTCCGGCGGCCTGCTGAAAGGTGGGGTTGTCACCCACCTGGCGGGCTAGCTTCACCATCTGGTCGTAACGCTCGCGGCCGGCCCTGGTGCCGGCGACGAAGCCGATGGCTAGGCCGGCGATGAATGAGATTCGATACAGACGCATGTGGGACTCTCCCGAGAAGTCGTGAGGCGCCGCGGCGCTTGCCTCTGTGGTCCCCCTGTGCGCGCAGCGCCGACTTACCCGTAATGCCCAGCAGGAAGCCGGTTATGCGTTCGCGCGATCTCCCCGACGCTACATCTCCCACGGGTGCGCTACCCTTGTCCCCGCGACGCTGATCGCCGGGCCTAGGCTGGCGCGGGCGGGCGGGCGCCGCACAGTCCCGCGTAGCTCAATCGGCAGAGCGTCCGGCTGTTAACCGGCAGGTTATAGGTTCGAGTCCTATCGCGGGAGCCAGAAGGAAAATTTTGGGTTTGAGTTCGAATTGCCTTGGGCCCCCGCCAGCCACGTGGCCCGCTGACCAGGGTGGCGCGGCTTCCGGGAGGTAGCATCGCTGTTGACACCCTATGTGGGCGTTTCTAGCTTGAGAGGCATTCGTCTTGCCTGCTGCTAGCCGCACCGAGGGGCGCCGATGGCAGAGATCGTGGTCGGCATAGCTTCGTCTCATACGCCTCAGCTCAGTTCGGGCGTGGACATGTGGCCTGACCACGCGGAACGCGACCGGCGCAATCCATGGCTGCTCGGGAAGGACGCGCAGTACCGGACCTACGACGAGCTGCTGGCCATGGCCGATCCCGGCATCGAGCGTGAGCTGGACCGTGGGGTCTGGGACGATAAGTATTCGCGCTGCCAGGAGGCCATCGCGGCGCTGGCTGAGCGGCTCGGCAAGGCGGAGCCCGATGTCGCCATCATCATCGGCGATGACCAGCGGGAGCTGTTCCTGGACGACGGGATTCCTGCGTTCGCCTGCTGCACCGGTGCGGAACTCGTGGACATGCCGCCGAGCGACGAGGCTCTTGACCGGATGCCCAAGGGCATCCGAGCCGCCTCGTGGGCCAGTCATTCTGACCGCCCGGTACGGCATACCGTCAGCGCAGAGCTGAGCCGGCGCATCGCGGAGAAGTTGACCGGCGCTGACTTCGACATCACCGTGTTCACCGAGCAGCGGCAGGGGCGCAGCCTCGGACATGCCTTCACGTTCCCGCGTTACCGGCTCGCGCTGCCTGCGGACCTCCCCATCGTTCCGGTCTTCGTCAACACCTACTACCCGCCTAACGTGCCGTCCGCCGCCCGATGCTTCGCTCTCGGGCGCCAGATATGCCTGGCGCTTGAGGGCTGGGAGCCCAGTGCTCGCGTGGCCGTCATAGCGTCGGGCGGTCTCAGCCACTTCGTCATCGACGAGGACCTGGATCAGCGCGTCCTTACCGGCATCGCCCGGCGCGATGCAGGGTCGCTCACCTCGCTGTCCCGTGCCCACCTGCGCTCCGGCAACTCGGAGATCCTGAACTGGGTCTGCGCCGCCGGCCTGCTGGAAGACCTCGACGCGACAGTCCTCGACTACGTTCCCGGATACCGCACTCCTGCTGGCACGGGGGCCGGGATGGCCTTTGCCTACTGGGAGTAGCCGGCCCGGACGGCGAAAGGATCTGCGGTGTATCACGACGTTCCCGTGCTAGACGTCCACGGCCATGTGTCGGTGCCGATGTCCGCCAACTCCTTCCTCGTGCTCATGCTGGGTTCCAACACCCCCATGGACAGTCCCATCGGCCAGCCGGCCGCCGGGCCGGCCCGTGTCACCGTGGCGGAGTTCCGGGCTGCGGCGGAGAGTCATGTGGCCTATCTGGACGAGCGGAAGATCGACGTGCAGGTCATCGGACCGCGACCGTTCCTGACGCTTGGCTGGATGGAGCCGCACCTGTTGCCGGCCTGGACCCGGTACGTGAACGACATGATTCACCAGCAGTGCACGTTCTTCCCTAAGCGATTCCTCGGGGCATGTCAGCTGCCCCAGGTCAGTGACGCCGACGACCTCTCGCACTGCATTGCCGAGCTCAACCGCTGCGTCACCGGGTACGGCTTCGTGGCGGCTTACGCGTCGCCTGACCCGGCAGGTCGGCGCAGCACGCCGGGAATGCATGAGCCGTACTGGTACCCGCTGTACAAGCGATGCCAGGAACTGGGCGTCCCGATCATCGTGCACGGGACCAACTCGCTCGACCCCCGTTACCGGGTGGTACCGCACAACTACCAGCTTGGCTTCCTAACCGAGCAATATCTCGCCGGGCAGTTCCTCAGCCATGGCGGGGTGTTCGAGCGCTTCCCCGAACTCAAGGTGATCATCTGTCACTGTGGCGGCGCTCTCGACAGGTTCATCCCGACCGACCACCACCTCGCCCAGAAGGACCTCAGCAACAACCTGTTCTATGACACCTGCGGCTACGACATGATCTTCCTGGAGGCCGCCATCAAGCAGCGCGGAGTGGGCCGCATGCTCTTCGGCACCGAGGCACCGGGCTCGGGCCGCGCCGTGCGGCCGGAGACTGGCCGCACCTGCGACGACCTGGTGCCCGTGATCGGCGGCTTCACATTCCTGACGGAGCAGGACAAGAAGAAGATCTTCCACGAAAATCCGGCCCGGGTCGTGCCGGGGTTCGCGAAGGTCGACCGTTGACCACCGTGCCGATGAGGACGACAGGCTATAGATGACTGGACTGACGCGCGTCGAGCCCCGGGCGGAGACTGTGGGGAGCCTGCTGCGCTCAGAGCAGGTCGTCCGCGCCGCCCGCGGCGATGCAGGCGGTGCTGATGCCGCGAAGATCCTCGACGACGCCGTGCTCGAGGCGGTGCGCTTGCAGGAGGACGCCGGGCTCGACATCGTCACCGACGGCGAGGTGCGCCGGACTGCTTGGGCGCAGACGCCACGTTTTGTCGACTGCTTCGAGCAGACGCCGGGACGAGGGCAGCTCAACTGGCGAACCGGAACGGGACAAGAGGGCATGGTCTTCGGCACCCCAGCAGCGCCCGGCGGCTACCCGGCGGTGGTGCGGCGGCTAGCCGACAGCCCGCGAACTGGCACGATGGCTGCCGAGTACTCCTTCCTCGCCAGGCACACACGGGCACGGACCAAGTTCACGATGGCCGCGCCCAGCTACCACAGGCGGTACTGGT
>JASHSO010000055.1 GCA_030038715.1 Streptosporangiaceae bacterium | reverse complement strand
TGCCGAGCAGGAACAGGAACGCGACGAGCCCGCCGGCGACGTGCAGGCCGTGGAAGCCCTCGGTGAGGTAGAACACCGAACCGTAGTTGCTGGATGACACCGTGACGTGCTGGTGACGGATGAGATCGAGCCACTCGTAGCCCTGGCCTAGGTCAAAGTACAGCCCCATGAAGAAGGTCAGGATGTACCACTCGCGCAGTCCCCAATTCCGCACGTCCCAGATGGCGCGGGAGCGCCGGATCTGGTGCCGCTCGACGGCGAAGACGCCCATCTGGCAGGTGACGCTGGACAACAGCAGCACGATCGTGTTCGCGGCGGCCAGTCCCAGGTCAAGGCGTGCCTCCGGCCAAGGCCTGCCCATGCCCTTGTCTACCGAGCGAATCGTGTAGTACATGGCGAACAGTGCCGCGAAGAACATCAGCTCGGACGACAGCCAGACGATTGTGCCCACGCTGACGAGGTTGGGCCGACTGGTAACCCCGCGCGGAGCCGCCTCGGTAGATGCTGTCACCACAGGGGCCATTATTACGACACCGCGTAGGCGTGCGTATGCCGACCCCCTAGGTCGGTAGCATCCTTACCCATGAAGGTTGTCGTCTATAGCCATGACGCCGGCACGCGCGAACGGGTCCGGCTTGCGATCGGCCGCCGCCCGGCCGCCGACGTGCCCGAGGCCGAGGCCATCGATGTCGCCACGGAGCCCATGCTGTTCCGGCTGCTTGACCGGGGCGGTGTCGACGTGCTGGTGCTTGACGGCGAGGCCCAGCCGGCCGGCGGCATGGGCGTCTGCCGCCAGGCCAAGGATGAGATCCACGACTGCCCTCCGGTGCTGCTGATCATCGGCAGGCCCGACGACGGCTGGCTGGCGACCTGGTCACGCGCCGACGCCGTGATCAGCCACCCCATCGACCCGGTGGCCCTGGCCAGGGCGGTTGCCGGGCTGATGCGCCAGCGTGCGGCGGGCGGGCAGGGCCCTGGCACGCAGGTCGCAAAGGCCTGACGCATCGCGACGCTTTCTCAGCAGGGGAACGAGGTCGCTCCGCCCCTCAGCAGCCCGATCGCTTGACCCGGATAGAGGTGGCCGCCAGATGGATGCACGCAGGAGCTGGCCAGCCCTGATCGGCGCGCTGGTCAGGGGCGAACAGCTCACCGCCCAGGAGACCGCCTGGGCCATGAACGAGATCATGGAAGGGGCCGCGACACCGGCCCAGATAGCCGGATTCGGCATTGCCCTGCGAATCAAGGGCGAGACCGTGACCGAGATCACCGGCCTGGCGCAGGCGATGCTCGAACACGCCGCGCCCATCTCCGTCGCCGGACCGGTGGTGGACCTCGTCGGCACGGGCGGGGACGGTGCCAAGACCGTGAACATCTCCACCATGGGCACGATCGTCGCCGCGGCGGCCGGAGCTCGGATGGTCAAGCACGGCAACCGCGCCGCCTCCTCCGCGTGCGGCGCGGCCGACGTGCTCGAGGCTCTCGGCATCGCGATCGACCTGCCGCCTGCCGCGACCGAGCAACTGGTGGCGGAGATAGGTGCCGGGTTCCTGTTCGCGCCGCTGTACCATCCGGCGTTCCGGCACACCGCGGTGCCGCGTCGGGAACTCGGCGTGCCGACGGCCTTCAACTTCCTCGGGCCGCTGACCAACCCGGCTCGGCCCGCGGCGCTGGCGGTCGGCGTGGCTGACCCGCGGATGGCACCGATCCTGGCAGGCGTGCTGGCCGCCCGCGGCTGCTCGGCCCTGGTCTTCCACGGCGAAGACGGCCTCGACGAGCTGACGACGACGGCGCCGTCGATGGTCTGGGTCGTCCACGACGAGGCGGTGAGCCAGGCCAGGCTCGACCCGGCCGAACTCGGCATCGGCAGGTCAGTACCTGCCGACCTGCTCGGCGGTGACCCGGCGCACAACTCGGCTGTGGCGCGTGCGGTGCTCGGCGGCAGCCAGGGTCCGGTGCGGGACACCGTGCTGCTGAACGCGGCAGCCGCCCTGGCGGCAGAGTCCGGCGTCGCTGGCGCGGCCGACCTGGTCGCCGCGCTGGCTGTGGGCTACGAGCGCGCGGCTGCCGCCGTCGACTGCGGTGCCGCGACCCAGCTGCTTGAGCGCTGGGCGGCGACCAGCACCCGGCTAGCGGGCAAGTAGGCAGCCCGCCACGAGCCGTGACCACGGCGTGAGGCAAACCCAGCCCCCTGCCGTGCCAGCACGCAAGGTCGCTCAGTCCGGCGCGTAGCCGATCGCGAACGCGGCCTCGAGGTCGTGCCTGGAGTAAGTGCGGAACGCGATGTGCGTCTCGGTGTGGGTCACCCCGGCAACCCTGTTCAGCGTGCCCGGGATCACATCGCCTAGCTCATCGTGTTCGCGAACCCTGACCATCGCCACCAGGTCGAACTCGCCAGTCACCGAGTACACTTCGCTGACCTGCGGGATCTGCGCTATTGCCTCGGCGGTCTGCGGTATACGCGCCACGTCGGCCTTGATCAAGACGATTGCGGTGACCACTGTTCTCCTCCGGTAGCGACGGGTCAGCAGGCCGGCCAGCGGCACTCAGCGTACCGCTTGGCGCGCGCCCGGCGGCGCGAGGATCGCAGCGGCCCTAGCTGGCGGCGCTCAGCAGGGTGGCGCGGTGACGGTCCCGCGCCGCGGTCGCCACCCGGAGCAAGCCTGCCAGCACGTCTGCGGTCGCCTTGGCGTCGGCGAGCGCTCGGTGGCACGGCACGGTGCGGGCGGCGAAGAACGTTGCGAGCGTCGACAGCTTGCAGTCCGGGACGTCCTGCGGTCCGAGGAGCAGGCGGGCTAGCACCGCCGTGTCGAGCACCGCCGCGGCAGGCCAGCCGATCCCGTCGGCCGCGCACGCCGCCTTCAGGAAGCGGATGTCGAAGGGAGCGTTGTGGGCGACGAGTACGCAGCCGACGGCGAAACTGAGAAAGGCGCCCAGGGCGCTGCTGGCGAGCGGGGCACGGCCGACCATCTCGTCGCTGATGCCGGTCAGCGCTGTGATGTCCGGCGGAATCCGACAGTTTGGCCTGACCAGCGAGCTGTACTCGCCGGTCACGAGCCCGGCACTGAGCCTGACCGCACCGATCTCGACGATGCCGGCCTGGTCGGGCAGCCAGCCAGTCGTCTCCACGTCGACCACGACGACATCGAGGTCAGCGAGCGGTCCGATCACGGTCTCACCGTAGGACTCGGTGCCGACAGTCGTTTCCCTGACACGCCGCGAGAGTTCGCGAAGTGGTTGATCCACTCTGGCGCCTTTACTAGTCTCGTCCAGCGAAGAGCCGGGAGCCACCCGGACGGCGTGCACGGAAGCGGGGCGCGCGCTGTAGTCCCACAGCGGAAGAAGGAGCGTGTCACCTTCGTGGGTACCCCGCCATCGGTTAGCAAGATCGTCAGGCCACCTGTCGCTGCCGTGGCTGCCTTGGTCTTCGCCGCGGGATTGCTGCTGGTTACCGGCAGTGCGGGCGCCGTACCGATGCCGACGGTCGCTCAGGTCCAGCACAGGATCAGCGTGCTCGAGTCGCAGGTGTCCCGGCTCGGTCAGCAGTATGACCAGGTCAAGCAGGAGCTAGCGGCAACAGACCAGCAGCTGAGGCTCGTCGACAGGCAACTCGGCGCCGACGGCACCGAGTTCGACGCCGAACGGGTGCAGATTATCAGGATCGCCGTCACGGCCTACGAGGATGGCAACCTCAGCTCCTCGATCGCCCTGCTGACATCCGACAAGCCGCAGGAGATCTTGAACCAGTCCTCGATTCTGCTCGAGCTGTCGGACATCAACAACGCCGAGATCGCCCAGTTCCTTGCCGAGGCCAGGCAGCTCACGAGCACGCAGCAGGTGGTCCGCCGCACCAAGATCGGAATACTCCAGCTCAGGAACAGCGAGGCCAGGCGTATCGGCAGGCTGAGGAATCTGGTCAGCCAGGAGAACCAGCTGCTCAGCGAGCTGACGCCCGCGCAGCAGGCCGCCGTCGGCCCCGGCGGCGGTTCGACCACCGTCAAGTACACCGGCCCGACCAGTACCCAGGCGGATAAGGCCGTCCAGTACGCCTACCAACAGCTCGGCTGCCCGTATGTGTACGGCGGCACCGGGCCGTGCCAGGACGGCTTCGACTGCTCCGGGCTCACCATGGAAGCATGGGCCGCCGCGGGCGTGTCCATCCCGCGCACCAGCTACCAGCAGTGGGACGACCTGCCGCACGTCAGCCTCAGTGACCTGCAGCCGGGAGACATCCTGGTATTCCTGGGCGCCGGGCACGTCGGGCTGTATGTGGGGAACAACGAGCTCATTGACGCCCCGCAGCCCGGCGAGGACGTCCAGCTTGTATCCTTCACCGGCTGGTACCAGCAGAACGTAGACGGCGCCGTGCGGCCCTGACCGCCAGCATGCCACGAACCCGCTGGATACCATCTGAGCTTGCGGCACGCTCGGGGGCAGGGTGGGCAAGGTACTGATCGTCACGAACGACTTCCCGCCGCGGCGCGGCGGGATTCAGTCGTTCGTGCACGCCCTGGCGGCCAGGCTGCCTGCCGATGGCGTCGTCGTCTATGCGCCAGCCTGGGCCGGTGCCGCGCAGTTCGACAGCGAGCAGCCGTTCAAGGTCGCCAGGCACCC